>NZ_CFIDRX010000114.1:0-14301 GCF_984433645.1 Marisediminitalea sp. | reverse complement strand
CGGGGATGACGGTAAGGAGGAAGCGGGAGTGTCGGTTATTGGGGAAGCCTACATCAATCGTCGTCCCGGCCTCGTGCCGGGATCTGACACACCTAACTGTGCGTTCTTGAAGCGGCATCGCGCATGCTGGCACCCACAGCAGAGAAACGGGGTTTAACCTTCCACTTCGCTTTAATCGTTGTCATGGGAATCGTGCGTTTACGAGCAAGTAACACATACACAGACGAGCACCAGGGGCAGTGACGACTGCACCATTGTTGCCATGCAGCAGGTTGCTTAGCGGCTTGCTGGGCGAACAAAACGGAAAACAGAATATGACGGTGTTCAACCACCTCAAAACCGAGTAGTTGTAACCAGTCCTTAATGCGGCCTGCCGAGAAAAACCGCGCCGAATGCAGTACGTTACCCCGTTTAATCGGTAAGAAACGCGCCATACCGGTTAAACTAAAAGGGTTGAAGCCACTGATGATGACATAACCATTGGCAGTAATAACCCGGTCCACCTCACGCAGGATTTCATGGGGGTCCTGGGCAAAATCCAGTTCATTCGCCAACAGAACGCCGTCGATGCTGTTTTCGACATAAGGCAGGTTATCGGAGCGCGTGATAATACCGGAATGAGCCGAGGCAACTTGTGTCTGCTGAATCTGGTGGCGTATAGAGCAATCCGGCAGTGAAATTTCGCTACTCAGGTTGCCCATCTTAACCATATGATAACCAAACACACGTTGGCTGAGCTCGTTGCAAACCTGTTCAATAACGAGTTTTAATTCTTCGCCGCCGGGTAACTCTGACCAGCTCTGAGGGTAATGTGGCGGTTTTGAACGGAACGCAGATTTCATAGCGTGTTGTGGTGATGTCCTTGATTGAATAATACATCGCATGTATTGCATGCAACATAACAACTTTATAGTATCTGGGTATTGAAATACAACATGCGAACAAACGATGACGAGTATGCAGGGATTTCCTACGTCGGTTACGGTCACACCTATCCCGGCGTTTACCGACAACTATATATGGTGTTTGCATAACGGCAATCAGGCCGTGGTAGTTGATCCGGGTGACGCCGCGCCGGTGTTGGCTTTTTGTGAGAAAAACAGTCTGACACTCTCGGCAATTCTCATTACCCACCACCACCGGGATCACACCGGTGGCATCACCGCGCTCGCAGAAGCAATCGACGACCTGCCGGTAATTGGCCCGCGAGGCGGCCATATCAGTGGCATTACCAAATCAGTCGCTCAGGGCGATATGGTGAAACTGCCCGCCGTTGGTTGTGAATTTTCGGTAATCGAAGTGCCTGGACATACGCTGGACCACATTGCGTTTTACGGTCATAACGCACTGTTTTGTGGTGATACGCTGTTTGCCGCAGGCTGCGGCCGCCTGTTTGAAGGCACACCGGGCCAAATGCACCGGTCTTTAAACAAAATTAAACGACTCCCGCCGGACACCGCAATTTACTGTACCCATGAATATACCCAGGCAAATGTGAAATTTGCGCTTACCGTAGACCCGGAGAACGAGCAGCTTAACGCCTATTCAGAGTGGGTCAATACTACCCGTGCCAATGACTTACCAACGCTACCTTCCGATCTGGCAACACAGCGCAAGGTAAACCCCTTTTTGCGTTGTGACGACCCGGCTGTTGTAAAAAACGTCAGCCAGTACGTCAACGCGGAACTTTCAGACGAAATTGCCGTCTTTACCCAGTTAAGGAAATGGAAAGACAACGCTTAACGCGTTCATCTTTAGTACTATTTCCGCCGTAAATCACGCGCGAAGCGAATCAACAGGATGCATTAGTACGCAGACTTGCGTACACTGGTAATGTACCTCACACGATCTAAGGGTAAGTTTTTAAATGAAGTTTAAGTTGTCTGTATTGTCCATTTTGGTTACGTCTATGCTAACAGGCTGTCAGTTGACCGGCCCGGACGAAGCAGAACCTGAGATTGCAGACAACCGCACTACCTGCGAAATTGCCCACACCAATATAAACGATCAGGCTGACTGTGAACTCGCCAATGAGGGCGTGATCGAGGTGATGCACCCCACTGAGGAAGTGGAGGTAGATATTGACCCCGCGCAGGATCCTGCAGAACCAGAGGTTATTGCTAACCTGTGGGTGCGCGCCAGCAATCAGTTTCAGTTTGAGATCCCAGACAACAAACGCATAGCCATTCAGCGCGACTGGTACCTGAAACACCCAGCTTACATGGAACGGGTATCCAAACGTGCCAAGCCTTTCCTGCATTATATTGTGCAACAAATCGAAGCGCGCGATATGCCCCTTGAGCTGGTGTTATTGCCGATTGTAGAAAGCGCCTTTGACCCGTTTGCCTACTCCCATGGCAGAGCCGCGGGTATGTGGCAGTTTATACCGGGCACGGCTAAACGTTTCGGTATTCAGCAAACCTGGTGGTACGACGGTCGTCGCGACGTTATTGCGTCAACCGCGGCCGCATTGGATTACCTGACGTACCTGAATGACATGTTCGACGGTAACTGGCTGCATGCACTAGCCGCTTACAACAGTGGTGAGGGCCGCGTAGGCAAAGCCATCAAGCGCAATGCCAAAGCCGGAAAGCCCACTGACTTCTGGTCATTGGATTTACCCAAAGAAACCCGCGCTTATGTGCCAAAACTGCTGGCACTGGCCGATATTCTGAAAAACCATGAACAGTACGCTTTCAAATGGCCTGAAATCGAAAATGCGCCGGTCATCGCTACCGTTGATATTGGCTCTCAGGTCGACCTTGCTTTTGCGGCCGAATTAGCCGACATGGACTTGAAGTCGCTGCATGCACTGAACCCCGGTTTTAATCGCTGGGCAACCGACCCAGACGGCCCGCACCGTTTGGTATTGCCGCTGGACAACGCAGAAAGCTTTACGCAGGCATTGGCAAACGTGGAACGCAATGAGCGGCTTAACTGGGTTCGTCATAAAGTTCGCGCTGGTGACAGCTTGTTGAAGCTGGCGAAGGAATATCACACCACGGTTGATGTGATCAAAAGCGTGAACGATATGCAAGGCAATATGATCCGGGTTGGCGATCACATCATGGTCCCTGTGGCACTTAAAAAGCTGGACGCGTATTCGTTATCGGAAGATCAGCGACTGGCTACCACCCAGAACAAAAAACGTGGTAGCTACCAGCTAACGCACGAAGTAAAGTCTGGCGATACCCTATGGGATATCAGCCGTAAGTACGACATCAGCACCCGTTCGCTAGCAAAATGGAACGGCATGGCCCCGACTGACCCACTCATGCCGGGAAAGACCCTGGTGATTTGGGTGAATGAAGCCAGTGACGAGCAAAAACGCGACGCGATTATGCGCACCCTCACCTATACGGTGAAGCGCGGCGACTCCCTGGCGCGTATCGCACAAAAATTCAATATCCGTACCAGCGATATTACCAAGTGGAACAACCTTAACCCGAAAAAATACCTGCAGCCGGGTCAGAAACTCACGTTGCACGTCGACGTGACACGCCTTAAAAATATCGGATAAGCAGGAGGCCCAATGTTAAGGATTAACCGGGAAAACCTGCGCAACAGCCACGAAGGACCTTGGTTACTGCTCGACCTGACTATGTTGGGTCTGCTGCTTCTTAACCTGCTGTTTTTATTATTCGACGGCCTGTACGGCACCGCGTTCGTGCAGGATACCCTGAGTAGCTGGTCACCGACTTTTGTCAGTTTCTACGAACCCATTCACCGTAACTTTATTCTGGTCGATCTGATCTTCATTACCATTTTCCTGAGTGAATTCTTTTTGCGATGGGCAGTAGCCATAAAACGCAAAGAACACCTCAGATGGTATTTTTTCCCGTTTTTACGATGGTATGACTTAGTCGGCTGTATTCCCTTGGGTGGTACCCGAATCTTCCGTTTTCTTCGCATATTCTCGATTCTGTACCGGTTGCACAAACATCAGATTATCGACCTGAACCAGACCGCCCTTTATCGGTTTATCGCGTTTTACTACGACGTATTTGTTGAAGAATTAAGTGACCGGATAGTCGTAAAAGTGCTATCGGATGCGCAGCAGGATATCGCCGCGGGCTCACCGCTCATAGAAGACATCACGCAAAATGTGTTGGCCCCGCGTCGCCCGGTGATCAGCAACTGGCTATCAAGCATGGTGAATCACTTCGGTCAGTCGATCAACGACAGCAAACACGGCGATGTGATTCGACGCCATGTGAAAGACAGTGTAGGTAAAGCGGTGCGCGATAACGCGCAGGTATCTACCCTCTCCTACGTTCCTGTCGTCGGTAAAACCATAGAAAACACATTAGAAAGCGCCGTAACCGATATCGTTACCGCCTCAATAGTGAACCTGCTTGCCGATCTGGAAGCAAAAGACATTGAGGAATTTTTTGCTCACGGGTTAAAAGACTTCACCGTTGCCGAAGAAAACCTCGAAGATGAGTTTTTACTGGTCGTCAACGAGTGTATCGAGGCCATAAAAGGTCATGTATCACAGCAGCGCTGGAAGTCCCATTTAATCGAGAAGCAACAACAAAAACAGGCCAATAAAGCCGCCAACATCGTGGATGATACTGATGCTACAGCACCTTGAGCTTAAAGTCCCGCCAGTGGTTGTGTTTCTACTGGCACTGGTTGCAACCTGGTTTGTTAGTGATTTTGGCTGGCTACCGCTGCCCTATCCACTTCGACCTTTGGGATTTGTGATTTTTGTTGCCGGGGGTATTGTAGGCATTGCTGGCGTCGTCGCGTTCAGGAAACACCGCACCACTGTCAACCCTCACAGTATTCAGAACGCCAGTAACTTAGTCAGTAGCGGCATATTTGCATACACACGAAACCCCATGTATCTGGGCTTGGTGATGGGCGTTGCAGGCAGTGCGTTTATTTTTCGAGATGCAAGCGGGTTTGTGTTTGCACTCGCCACCTTGTTGTACCTTCAACGTTTTCAAATTCAACCCGAAGAGCGCATGATGCATACGCTTTTCGGTGATGAATTTGCCGCTTATTGCACAAGAGTAAACCGTTGGCTGAGTTTGTCAGCCAACGATTAGTCTCAGGAGGCTATGCGCTCGTACTGGCGGTATTCAGCCTGCCATTGTGACGTCTCTATACATGCCAGTAATTGTTCTTCTGTTCGCTGCGGTGCAACGCCATCGGCAACCGCGGCTTGTGCTACAGCCAATGCAATCTGTTTAGACAAACCCTTTATCTGGCTAAGCGGCGGCAATAAAGGGCCGGCGCCTGTAGTAGCCAGCGGTGACGACGCTGCCAGCGCAAAACTCGCCGCCATTAGCATCCTATCTGTTACCCTGCTCGCCCCACAACTCACAACAGCGAGTCCGATTCCCGGAAAGATATAGCTGTTGTTACACTGACTAATTGGCAAGGTCGCACCGTTTAATTCAACGTCGTTGAACGGACTGCCCGTCGCTACAATGGCTTTGCCATTGGTGTACCTTAACACCTGTTCTGGTGTTGTTTCCGCACAGCGCACCGGGTTACTTAGCGGCAGGATTACTGGCTGATCACAGTGTGAATGCATGGTTGTGATCACGGCTTTATCAAACAATCCGGCACACCCTGACACGCCCAGTAAAATACCCGGTTTTATCAATTCAATAATATCGAGTAGTCCAGGTGCGTGGCTCTGCGTCCATTCAGGTATTGTCGATAAATCCTGAGCAACGCGCTGCTGAAAGTCCGTTAAACCAGTTTTGCCGCGTACAATCAGGCCGTCTTTATCGATAACAAAGATATTCGCCCGGGCACTTTGCTCAGTCATCCCTTGTGCCATCAGGCATTTAACCCATTGTTCGGCTATGCCGCAGCCGGCCGAACCACCGCCGACTATCACGGCTTTTTGCTGAGTGATATCCGCCTGTTTAGCCTTGCACGCCGCCAGCATAGTGGCAGCAGCGACAGCCGCGGTGCCCTGAATATCATCGTTAAAGCAGCAATACTGGTCTCGGTATCGTTGCAATAAGGGCGTAGCATTTGCCTGGGCAAAATCCTCAAACTGGATTAATGCATCGGGCCACCGGGCAGACACCGCCCGCATGAAAGCATCCAGAAAGTCGTTATACGCCTGACCTGCGATCCGCGGGTGCCGACACCCCATGTACATAGGATCATTGAGCAAGGTTTCATTGTTGGTACCTACATCCAGCATAATGGGCAGTGTGTAAGCCGGACTAATTCCACCACATACGGTATACAGCGACAGCTTTCCAATGGGTATCCCCATGCCTCCAACCCCTTGGTCACCCAGGCCCAAAATTCGTTCACCGTCGGTTACTACAATTACTTTTACATTGCGTTTGGTGGCGTTGCGAATAATCGTATCGATGCGGTCTTTTTGGTGATGGGCAATAAACAGCCCTCTGGCACTGCGGTAGATATCGGAGAAGCGTTCACAGGCTTCACCTACCGTTGGCGTGTAAATGATCGGCATCATTTCTTCTATGTGATCAGCGATCAACCGAAAAAACAAGGTTTCATTGTTGTCCTGAATATCGCGAAGAAAAATGTGCCGTTCCATGTCGGAGTGGCACTGTTGGTATTGCTGATACACCCTGTCCAACTGTTGTTCGATGGTTTCATAACGGGGTGGCAATAACCCTTCCAGATTAAAGGCAATGCGTTCGTGTTCACTAAAGGCACTGCTTTTGTTTAATAACGGCATGTCGAGCAATTTCGGCCCGGCATGCGACAGGTACAAAGGTTTTGTTTTTGAAGAAGTCATAATTTAAAGAAAAGAAAAAAATGCCGGGCAGTGCCCGGCAGGAACATTAAAAGACTAACGGTGCCAGCCATACCGCAATGGCAGTAACCAGCAGGACGCTCACAATATTGAGCGCAAATCCGGCCCGCGCCATTTGAGCAATGCTGATGTACCCTGATGAAAACACAATGGCATTCGGTGGTGTGGCAACCGGCAGCATAAACGCGCAGCTTGCCGCCAGCGTTACAGGCAGTATTAACGTCATTGGTTCGCCGCCCATTTCCAGTGCAATCACCGCTACAACGGGCAAAAAAGTTGCCGCCGTTGCCAGGTTACTGGTCAGTTCGGTGAGGAAAATCACAAGCGTGGTTGCCGCGAGCACCAGGAACACCATGCCAAAGGCATCCATGTTCACCAGGCCTTCGCCTAACCATTGTGCAAGCCCACTTCCCGAAACCGCAGCCGCCAGACTCAGGCCACCGCCAAACAGCACTAAAATCCCCCATGGAATGGCTTTCATGTCGTCCCACTCCAACAGGCTGCCCTGTTTGCCCTCGGATTTACCGTTACCAATCACAAACAACAACACCGCCGCGGTCATAGCAATACCCGCATCAGACAAGCCGTCGAGGGACAGCCACCGGGCTAACAAGGGGCGGGTCATCCAGGCAATCGCCACAAACAGAAACAGTACGCCCACACGCCACTCTTCTTTGCGAATCGGTCCCAACGCTTTGCGTTGTCGCTCCAGCTCCACTCGTGCCGCTTCCGGGGTAGTAAAATCCACCGGATAAATCCAGCGCGTCAGTGACAACCAGGCCAGCGGCAACAAGGTTACGCTGAGGGGAATACCAATAAGCATCCACTTGGCAAAATCCAGCTGTACGTCGTAGTTGTCATTCATAAAGCCAACTAAAAACGCATTTGGCGGTGTCCCCACTAACGTAGACATACCTCCGATTGTTGCGGCATAGGCTATACCCAACAGCAACGACAGCTGGAAGTGCTTTTGTTGCACCGGCGTGAAATGGGCTTTTTCATCGTCAAGGGTAGACAGAATCGACAGTGCGATGGGCAGCAACATCATGGTTGTCGACGTGTTTGTCATCCACATACTCAAAATGGCACTTACCACCATAAAACCCAGCACAATAGAGCGCGCTGAGCTACTCACATAACTTAAAATGAAGTAGGCAATACGCTTGTGCAGGTTGGCTTTTTGCAGCGCAAGAGCCAGCATAAAGCCCCCCAGGAACAAGTAAATGGTTGGATTCGCATAAGGCGCTGACGCCGCTTTAATATTTAAAATACCAAGTTGTGGAAACAACACCAGTGGCAGCAATGCGGTCACAGCAACATGGACTGCCTCGGTTGACCACCAGATCGCCATCCAAATGCCCACTGCGGCGGTTAGCCAGGCAGTTTCATTCAGAGATTCAGGGGCTGGCATAAGCCAAACCAATAAAAACGCCAGAGGCCCGGCCAACAACCCAAAGGTCTGGTGCGTTGCCCGGTGAGGCGTTGTCTGAGCCGTTTGACCGGCTCCTACGGAAGCAGCTTTACTCACAGTGGGCTACTCCTTTTCGGTCGAGGAAGCATTGCCAAGCAGATACTTGTAAGCGTAAGGCACAATTTTCCCGCTGCTGTGGCCCACTCCACGCACTACCTCAAGCTGCCAGCGATGCTGAATATTTCGCTCGACCGCGGTATTCATGGCAAACGCATAAAACGATAAGCCGCGAGCATACACGTTGCGCCCCTGAGCATTGGCAGCCGGGCTGTTACTGATGGCTTTGGTTCGAGGCCCGAGGTCCTGATCGCCCAGAATAATGGTAAGCGGTTGTGTTAACCAGCTATCTATATCGTCAGCCTGATAGGGGCTATTAGCCAAGCCAAACGGGTATGCTGACTCTGTATCCGGAAACGTAAAGAACGCAGGATTGGCCGCGACGGCTCTTGAAACAGGCGCATCAGGCTTTGCTAGCATATAGGTATGAACAAACCCGCCACCAGCTGAGTGCCCGTACAACGCAAAGGTTTTTTGGTTAGATTCGAAACGCGCAGCAAAGTCCTGGAACACCTTCTCGGGCACACTGTAAAACTGCACCGACTCCGGTCGTGGTCCTCCCAGCGGGGTTACTATTCCACCAAGATTGTATTGATACTCGTCTTCGCAGACCTGCAAACTGCAGCCAATTGCCAGCACAATAAAGGTGTGCTGCTTTGCCAGAGCCAGCCACTGATCGCGATACGTATCCGCATTGCGTCGCGCACCCGGAACAACGATCAACACAGGGGTATCTGCGTTGGCTGACGCAGGTACAATATATTCAACGGTAATATCGCCCCCGGCCCACTTGTTAAACGCATAGCGCCCTACTTCGTGTTGTTGCCAGGGTTGCGTTGTGGCGGCACACGCCGTCTGAGACAGTGCCAGTACACCAAGCCACATGGCCAGAAAAAATTGTTTGAGCATAGTCGTCTTCATATTGAGGGGCGGCAGAGTGCCGCCCGAATTAGAGAAAAAGATTAAAAGCTGGCGCGTACATCCATGTAGAAATAACGGCCGTAATCGCGGTGCGCATCTTCGAAGAAACCAAAGCTGGAGGCCGCCAGAGGCGCTCGCTCATCAGTCAGGTTTTTAATACCCAGGCGGAACCGGGTATCAACAGACTCAATTTGCACTTTGTAATCAACCGTTGCATCGAAGGTTGTCATAGCCGGAATGTTGTAGCGCGTGCCGTCTTCCAGCGTCAACTCGCTCTGATAAAAACTGCCAATGCGGTAACCTGATAAGGTGGCACCAAACACATCGCCACGCCACATGAAACGTAAGCTGTGCTTCTCTTTCTGATTACCATTGCGACGTACCAGATCAGCAAAGCCCATTACCGGATAATTTGCCGGCAACAAACCGCTCTCCTGAGCTTCAACCAGTTGTGTGGCTAAACCACCCGCTTGTTGTTCAAACTTATCCAAAAATGACGCGTTGTAGTCGATTTTAAAGCGGCCGTAATCGGTCTTTATTGAATAATAAACGCCCAAGTCATGACCACTTACCGTGCGCTTGTCGAGGTTAGCATAGCGATCATCAATGTAGTTGATCTGGCCTGCCGGACAAATACCCGCCGCTTCATAGTAAGCCGCTTCATCGGGGTCGATTTCGCCGCGATTCACACTGCTGTTAAACGTAGCGCTACCACAGTTCGCTGTGCCTTGTTCCAGACGCGTTAGTAAATCCAGCAATGAGTGGTTTTCTTCGCCGAACAATCCGATGGTGTTTTCCTTTTCGATTTGCCAGTAATCCAGAGTAATCGCCAGGCCGTCTAACGGCTCTACAACGATTCCAATCGAGGTATTGTCAGACTCTTCAGGTTTCAGCTCCTGGCTACCCTGCGCTATGCGTTGCAGCGAATAGTTACAGTCAAGCACATCCTGGCCCGGGTCGCCGCCGTTTTCTGCTGCATATAAACAGGCGTAATCAGTACGCGTTTGTGTACGCGCCACAATTTCTTCATTTATGGTGACCAGGTTTGGTGCCCGGAATGCCTGCGACCATGAACCGCGCAACAACACAGGCTCAAAAGGACGATAACCAAACGCCACTTTACCCACAGTGGTATCACCCACATCAGAGAAGTCTTCATAGCGCGCAGCAACCTGAATATCCAGGTTGTCGAGTAATGGAATTTGGAACTCGGCAAACAGTGACGTCACCGAACGGCTGCCCGAATTGTCTGGTGTTGGGCTGGAATTGACGACATCTGACACAAAGGGGTAAGTGTCGCCCTGGGCATCAATAAACTGAATGGTGCCATCGAGGCGAGGATCCCGATCGTCTTTGAAAGATTCATGACGGTATTCCACACCAGACACAAATCCGACCAAACCACCTGGCAATTCAAAAATACCCGGATTAGAGAACTTCACGTCAAAGGTTTTAAGTTCGGATTCACTCTTGCGATACACATCGATTAGCGCGCGTTCAATATTGGAGTTCACCCCAATCACAAACGGGTTGTAGGCATTTTCAGTGGTGTCGTTCAATGCTTCCTGCATCAGGGTATTCGAGACGCGGTTGCGGGTAACATCGTCTTTGGTGTCTTTTGACCAGGACACTGCGGTTTCCCAATCCCATTCACCCCAATAGCCGCGCAGCCCTTGTAACACACGGAAGGTTTCGCCGCTGTTATCGACAATTCGAGGATATTCTGCAAAACGATAATTGTCGATAGTCAGTGCCAGGCCTTCACAAGGCACACCGGCCGCTACCGCTTCGTTGTCGAGGCGGTTAGGTGAGCCGCATGGGCCAAACGGATTGTAATAATTGTCTGCGGCAACAATCAGGCGCGACGAAGAAAACGACGCGGTTGGATGACGACGCAGATTCGTGTTCGACTTGTACGCCATTAACTCAGTAAACGCTTCCCAGCCGTTTTCCAGCGTGTGGTTCACGTTAATAAATACATTGGTGCGGTCGAGTTTCGAGGTAAGGTCACGGTTTTCGTTCATGTTAAAACGCACCGTACCCTGCCCGTCTGGCGCAGCGCAAAGGCCATTACCTAATTCCCAGGTACAGCGCGGGTCGCCACTTGGGTAGGTTTCAAATTCGCCCGAGCGGTCTACTAATCCGTCGGCGCGAAGTGGGTTACCCGAAGAAACACTGTCAACAATATCGAACTGGCCGTACAACGAATTAGCACTGGTATTATCAAATTCCGGGTGCCCAAACCACGGCGAATCAGGCGACACGCGGTCGCTTAAATCGGCATTGCTCCAGCGAGGATCGTCCTGTGAATTAACGCGGTCACGTTGGTAGTAATTGGCAATAACGCCGATGTTTGTTTTACCACCATTGAAGGTTTTGCCCCAATGTAAGGACAAGGTCTGGTCGTTACGCGGCAGGTGTTCAAATTCCTGCCATTTGACGCGAATATCAAAGCCTTCGTAATTGGTTGGTGTAACAGTATTCACCACGCCGGCCACCGCATCAGCGCCGTAAATAGCTGAGGCACCATCGCGCAATACTTCAACGCGTTTAGCCCCAAACACCGGGATAATTTGAGAGTTCACGGTGTTCACCGGCACGAAACTCCCGCCTACCTCTTCGGTTTGATACGCGGCAGAATTTACCATTCTACGCCCGTTGATTAATACCAGCGTATTCCCTGTGCCTATGTTGCGCAGGTTGAAAGCGCCCACGTCACCACGGGCAGCGTTTACGCCACCACTTATGTTACCGGCTTCGTTAAAGAAGTTTTGTCCGTTTTCCGGAATCAATTGCAGCAGGTCGTCACCAGAGTCTATGCCCATGGCCGCAATATCTTCCGCGTCCAGGTGGGATACGGCCAGCGCTTCACTGATTTCAGCACCTTTGATTTGCGAACCTACGACAGCAATTTTTTCTATTTCTTCGTCTGCTGGGGTTTGTGGTTGAGACTGTGCAAGAGTGTAGGGTGACAGCGATACCGCAACGGCCAGTACGCACACGGGCGAAAGACGTTGACGCGAATTGCGAATTACCTGGGTAATTTTATTAATCATTGTTATACCTTTCGAGAGTAAAATGTGTCCTCAGTACGTAAATGACTTTTGCGCGCCAATCAGGCCACATAAGCATTTACATCATCGCAACAATTGCAAAGACCTTGCCAGCAGGAAAATAAAAATACATTTCCATTTAATATCATAACCTTAGTTATTCACCGGCGAATTTTTCAACAACAAAATATTAACAAATGGGCGGGAAGTCACACGTAAAATAAATGTAAATGGGTGGTTTCCCACCCCTTTTTATGAGCAGGTTTTCAAGACAGTTTGAAATCGTCTTTGACCAGACCGTACTTGCGCATTTTGTCGTAGAGGGTTTTTCTTGGCAGGCCTAACTGTTGCTGTACGTCGATCAATCTGCCGTCGTGCTCCCGTAGCGCAGACTCCAGCACATCTCTTTCGTATTGCGCTACTCGCTCAGCTAGCGTTAAGTCACCGTTCGCTTCCAAGGCTGAATCTTCATCAAACACCGTCTGGCCACCCATTAGCACAAAGCGCTCCGCTGCGTTGCGCAGCTCGCGGATATTGCCGGGCCAGTTATGTTGTTGCAGGCGTACCAGTTGCTCATTGGTTAAACGAGGCGCGTCGGTGTTAAAGCGCGAACTGGCCAGTGCGGCGTAGTGTTGAAACAACAGCGAAATATCTTCTTTGCGCTCTCTTAGAGGTGGGATCTCGACGTTAATAACATTGAGCCGGTAATACAGATCTTCTCGGAACTCCCCTTTCTCAACCAGCTCCAGCAGGTCAATTTTAGCGGCCGCGATCACCCGGATATCCAAATCGACATGGCGGTTACTGCCCAGCGGCTCAATACGTCGGTCTTCAAGCACGCGCAGTAACTTAATTTGCAGTGCCATTGGCATGCTTTCGATCTCGTCCAGAAAGAACGTACCGCCGTTAGCGTGCTCAATTTTCCCAACCCGCTTTTTCTGCGCACTGGTAAACGCCCCCGCCTCGAAACCGAATAGCTCACTTTCGATCATGGTTTCAGGAATGGCGCCACAGTTTATCGCCACAAAGTTTTCGTTTTTGCGCTGGCTGTTGTAGTGCAGGAAGCGCGCGACCAAATCTTTACCCGAGCCGGTTTCCCCTTTGATCAGCACATCAGCGGGGATATCTTTGATTTGCATAAGCAAACGGCGCAGCGCTTTGATTTTGTGAGTATTACCCAGCAAGCGTGGGCCTGCGCCGGTTTGCGCGTCGAGCTCATCTTTAAGTTCGCGATTTTCCAGCACCAGCGCGCGCTTTTCGCCCGCGCGCTTCAGTACATCGAGCAACATCTCGTTAGAAAACGGCTTTTCAATAAAGTCGTAAGCGCCCAAGCGCATGGACTCTACCGCGGTGGAAATGTCGCCATGCCCGGTTAGCATTACAATGGAGAACTCATCGTCGAGTTTTAACGCTTCGCGCAAAAACGCCACACCGTCCATGCCCGGCATGTTGATATCCGACAACACAACGCCGGGCCAATCCCGATTCAGCTTTTTCATGGCCTCCCGGGCATCGCTGAACACTTCGGTGTGATAGCCTTCCATTGTGAGCAGCTGCTTTAAGGCCTGCAAAATTGTGGGTTCGTCGTCGATGATGTAAATCGGAATGCTCATTCGGCTGGCTCTGAATTAAAAGGCAAAGTTAAGGTAAACACCGCCCCTTGCTCGGGGTGATTACTGGCGTGAATGTCGCCACCAAAAGAGGCCATAATCCGCTGGGATATAGTGAGCCCCAATCCGAGACCGCGGCCTTTGGTGGTGTAAAAAGGTTCAAATACGCGCGAGAGTTGCTCTTCGGTAAAACCAGGACCAAAGTCCCGTATTGTTAACAACAGCTGGTTAGTTTGCGTCTCGACGCTAATGATTATGCGCGGCGCAGGCTGGTTTTCCTGTGCCTGTAATGCATTGTTCAACAAGTTCACCAGTACCTGCTCAAGGGGCACAGCTTCTCCAATCACTTGCAGTTGCTTATCGAAGGGCGTGATGTCTATCTCCGCGAGCATCTTGGTAATTTTAGACTCCAGGATAGACAGCGAT
>NZ_CFIDRX010000113.1:0-14485 GCF_984433645.1 Marisediminitalea sp. | reverse complement strand
TGGCCAACCAGGCCGACGTGACAGCTGTTAATACCAGCGTTACCCAGAACCAAAGAAAAAGGCGCCCAACGAGGCGCCGCGTAGGATTAATAAACGCTAAAAATTTCATGATTGCTGCCGCAATAAGTAGCCAGAGCCACGTATGGTTTTGATTTTTTCATCATTGCAACAGGCTGATATTTTCTTGCGTAAGTTACTCACATGCATATCTATGCTTCTGTCGAATGCCATGAGTTTGCGGCCCAGCACCTGCTGACTGATATCTTCTTTGGACACCAGTTCGCCGGCATTCACCATTAACAAGCGCAGGATAGAGAACTCTGTGCCGGTCAACGTTAACGGTACGCCTTTCACTGATGCTTCCTGTTTACTGACACTCAACTCAATGCCATTGATTACCAAGTCCTGTTGTTGCTTTACCTGAGAACCGAGGTCCAGGCGGCGGAAGATAGCTTTAATACGCGCCACCAACTCACGGTGATTAAAGGGTTTTGGCAGGTAGTCATCGGCGCCCAGTTCAAGGCCCAGAATGCGGTCGTAGTCGTCACCTTTGGCGGTTAACATTAGTACTGGTGTTAAATGTGTCTGGCGCAGTTTTTTCAGAACGTCAAAACCATCCATTTTCGGCATCATCACGTCTAACAGGATCAGGTCGAAATTCCCGATTCCGGTGGCCAGCTTTAAGCCCGCCTCGCCGTCAGGCGCCAGGGTTACCTCATAGCCCATGGTTTCCAGGTAGCTTTTCAGCATGTCACTCAGCTCATCGTCGTCATCAATCAACAAAATAGACTGATAAGCCGTAAACGACGGCTTGCTCATATTACTCACGTCGATTTCCTTTTTTTGCCATACGTGATTAATTACATTAACGGTAGATATAGCACGGGCTTTCATGGTGGTCATAATTTTTCCATTAATGTGGAAGACAATTCTGACCGCAAGATTACTGATTGCTTATTACACAAGCAAAACGAATACCCGTGATTTACGCAACTTTTACATTACCGAACGATCGCACCTGACAAATAAATATCTCCCCCCTGCTGAGGCCGTTACTCCGCTAAAAAGCCCAGATTATGCTGATTAAAGTTGTTCAGGTTCGGCAATATCTCAGTCAGCTCGTTATCGGCTAAGCCAAACCATTGGGCCAGCGTAGCCGCATATTGGTCTACCGACAATGTGGGAATGATACGCCCATCGCCCAAGTCATCGTCACTGCCGAGCGACATTTGAGGAAGCTGTCCATATATATCGGCGCCCTGCACGGCCCCTCCCAGCACAATATGATTACCACCCCAGCCGTGATCGGTGCCATCCCCATTACTCGTTAATGTGCGTCCGAAATCCGATGCCGTAAAAGCGGTAACCTGCTCACTTACTCCCAATTCGGCCGTAGCGTTATAA
Organism: Marisediminitalea sp.; assembly: GCF_984433645.1. NCBI lineage: Bacteria > Pseudomonadati > Pseudomonadota > Gammaproteobacteria > Alteromonadales > Alteromonadaceae > Marisediminitalea > Marisediminitalea sp. Next base: position 13,081 of record NZ_CFIDRX010000113.1, on the reverse strand, counting down.
AATGCAGCCATGCCATTAGCCAGCTCACTCAATAAAGTCGGATGATCGGCTAACTGATTATCGTGGGTATCCCATCCCCCCATAGCAACAAAGTATATTTGCCTGGATTGATTTAAGTGCTGTTGAACACTGATCATGTTAGCCACCAGCCGCATCTGCTCTGCAAAACGGGTAGCCGGGAACGCGGTTGATAGCTCAGGCCCCAATGCCAACGCACTGTTCACCAGTCCACCGGTCGTGCGAGTGCGGTCGACCATAGCCGCAAACTGAGAGGCAAACATGCCTTCGGTGCTGGCGTGAATACGGTCTAAAAACGCAGCATTTGGCCGCTGCCACTCTTCATCAGGGTTTATCCCCTCGAGGATTTCGGCGCCCTGACTACTTAAGGCAAAAGGCAATACCTGACTCCCGGTCTGCCATAGATTATTGCCTGCCATAGACAAGTTCATCGACAGCGGTTCTGTGCCGTCTGACAACATATCAGCCATTCGACCTGCCCAGCCAGTTAATGCGGCTTGCTGTGGGTGAGCGGTTTGCCAATGATTTTGTTGGTCTGAATGTGAGAACAACTGTGGCGGCAGCATGACGCGGCCCGTCAAGATATCCGCTTTAGACGCAGGCTCAATCATAGGGCCTACGTTTGCAACCAGCGCCATATTGCCCTGTTCATAAATCGTATGAAGTGCAGCCAAAGAAGGATGTAACCCGACGCTTGAGTATTGCGTATTGGTGACGTTTATTGGTAGCGCTGCATTGCGCGCGACGGCAAGATTTTGTCGGGTAGCAGCGTATTGGTCGTAGGCACGCTGATCTGTAGGAATAAGCATGTTCAGAGAATCATTCCCGCCTAGCAAAAATACGCACACCAGTGCTTTGTAGTCGGTAAAACTGTTCGCCGAGGTCGCAGCGTTTACCAGATTAAATTGCGATGTGGTTGCCCACAGAGAGCTTGCCCCACCCAAGCCAACCAGGCTGCGCTTTAAAAAATCACGTCGTTGCATGGCTGGCTCCTATTGCTGCACCGCAAACTGCGGTGAAATAGTTATCAAATACACCACATTGGCCAATTTGACCCAGTCGGCCTCGCCCTGTGACCAGTAATCCAGTGCGTCCATCAGCACGGTGCGCATAGTGTCGTTCATTTGCCCGTCCAGCAACATCAGGTTCAGGTAATCCAATAATGCGTCGTGGTCGTCAGAGAGTGCTGCCAGTTGGTCGAAATTCACGATCCCTGCATCATCTTCAACAATGTCGTCACCGCGCAGGTTGTTAAACCACGCCATGTAGAACATGTAATTGACGTATCGGGTGATACTAATTTCGTTGGTAATTTGAAATTCTGGTGACACCAGTCCCGCTTCGCGAATAGCGCCCGGCGCACTGTAATCCGGGCGGTAAAAGTTAAATACACTGGGTGAATCCAACGGTGCGACACCAATATTCAGGCCCACAAATTCATGGCCCATACCGCCGTCGCGTGCCCGGGATTGAAACACACGCATAACATGCGCAATCCGCAACAGTGGATTTCTTAGCTTGCCGGTACTGGTTGAGTTAATGTCTCGCGCTTCGTCGTCCAGTAAAATAGCTTCGATAACCGCTCGCATATCACCACGCACACCCTCGCCATTGTCGTTAAATGCGGCAGCCACACGAGACACATAACCGGCACTGGGATTGCTCGTAACCAGGCGCTGAATCAGCTGTTTACCAATAAACGGCCCGACATTGGGATGATTGAACAGATTATCCAGTGCCATGGCAAGGTCAGCTCTGGCATTTTGACCGGCTGGCACCACAGTGCCGTTCAGCAGCATTTTTTCACCCCGATCATGAAAAGCCTCATAGGGCTCCATGGGAGACTGTCCATCGTAATTATCATCCCACCAGCTTGCCCTGCCAGCGTAATGCCAGCCAGTAAACACATGAGCGAAGCCCTTTATTGTTTCTTGATCATAGGTGGCGACTGGATTGCCCTGACTATCGGTTACCACACTCCCATCCTGATTGAGTTCCACCAATCCAATAGTAAACAGTTGCATAACCTCTCGTGCAAAGTTCTCATCCGGGCGAATGTTTCTTTCGGCATCCGGCTTTTCATTGCCGAGCATGCTCAAATACATGCCCATCATCGGGTGTAAGGTCACCGCTTCGAGTAAATCCCTGAAGTTTCCAAAGCTATGCGTGAGTAAAGTATCGTAGTAAGACGTAACGCCTCTGGGATCAACCAACAACCGTGCATCTTTGGTAGACACTACAAAAATCTGTGACAGCGAGAAGGCCACACGCTGTCGAAGTTGGTCATCCGCGTAAATAGAACGCTGCCACCAGATCTCAACCCAATGATGGCTGTAAATTTCATCACTGGGAAAGGTACTGTTCAACAACGGCAGATGTTCAGTAACCGGCGAAGCAAACTGCGCTTCTAACCAGGCTTCAGCACCAATTTCCGCCACGTTTTCCACACTGCCATCGGTGGGGCCAAATGACGCCTGCAACAGCAAACGCACCGCTTCTTGGTCTGTCATTGCCCGGTCTGGAGGCGTTGGTTGAGGCTGGGGAGACGGTGTTGGTTCCGGTGCTGGCGTAGCAGCATCTTCGCCACCACATGCCGGGAGCAAAGCGACTAAAAAAAAGCAGAAAATGAAACGAGTGAACATAGTGTCCCGCCCGAGTGTTAACCGAAGAATTTTCAGTATGACACAGGCGGCACCGTTTTGCGGGTATACCCATCGACTAATGCGTATATTTATTCTACAGCAGGCACCCTTCCGTCCCCCCCGGAATAATAGCAATTAGCTGGCAGATTACTGCGTTTCTCCTGTTTACTTGCCGTAGTTAGGTACTTTCCGCAGGTGTGAAGGGTCACTGAACAATGGTGACGTGACGATTAAATCCGCGGTAGCCGGCGAACATGCAACAGGCACATTCCAAACCGAGCACAAGCGCAGCAGCGCTTTTACGTCCGGGTCATGCGGCGCGGGGTTCAACGGGTCCCAGAAGAAAAACAACCCATCCAGATTGCCGTCGGCAATGAGTGCACCGATTTGCTGATCGCCGCCTAGCGGACCGCTTTTAAACCGGTGTACTTCAAGGCCGGTATTGTCGTGAATCAGGGCCCCGGTTGTGCCGGTTGCAACAATGCGAAACGGGCGCAGGGTGTCAATGTGCTGTTTTACCCACTCGAGCAGTTCGGCTTTTTTATGGTCGTGAGCAACCAACGCAATGGTACGGCTAGACATGGCAATTCCTTTCTTTATTGTATGATTATTCGCTTTTTGTACCATTTATCAGCGGGTAATGAAACGGTAACCCTAAACTGAAAAAATGGATAGTTTGTCGCCAGACAGGGGGAAAACTGAATTTTACCTGGCAATCGTAAATATTTATACATTTTTATTGCATAAATATTCCAACATTGTATGATGGCAAGCGGTAATAGTTTTCGGCCCTGCTTTTTGCCTGATTAACGTGCAGGGTATCGGGAAAACATAACAGGATTAGGACATGAATATGACAATCAACCGGTTTGCCAAGCCGGTTGCTAACGCCCAGTTTAGCTCTCCCCTGGCTGGCTACAATATGCAGTGTGAATGGCGACGACGTATAGTCAGGTCGCCGAAGCAGTAGAACACTCGCTGTAGCACACTTTTTACCTTTGTGCTTTATCGGTCGGCCTGCTCACAAGCCCCACGCAAAGGTAAAAAGTGTTTTTTTATTTGTAACTACCAAAACTCTACGAACGAATTATGTTTAATATTGCAGTGATTGGTGCCAGCGGATACACCGGGGCACAGCTAGTTAATTTAATTGTTGGTCATCCACAAATGACCCTGAAGCATGTACTGGTATCTGAAAACAGTGCAGACGCGGGTAAAACCATGGCACAAGTGCATGGTAACCTTGCGCATCTTTCTCAATATGTACTTACTCCATTAAACAGTGATCTGCTGGTCGAATTAGCCGCCACGATGGACGGCATTTTCCTGGCTACGCCTCACGAAGCCAGTCATGACTGGATGGAAGCACTGTCTGCCGGGAAAGCAAAAGTATTCGATTTATCGGGCGCGTTCCGTCTTAAAGATACCGATGTATTCGCTAAACATTATGGTTTTGCGCACACGTCTGTCGATTGCCTTGATAAAGCCGTGTATGGTCTGGCTGAGTATCAGGCTGACGCGTTGAAAAGCGCCAATATTGTTGCGGTGCCGGGTTGCTACCCAACGGCATCATTGCTGGCGTTAAAGCCGCTGTTTAACGCAGGCCTGCTGGACACCAGCATGCGCCCTATTATTAATGCCGTTTCAGGCGTGAGTGGCGCGGGCAGAAAAGCCAGCCTTACCACCAGCTTTTACGAAGTCAGCCTGCAAGCCTATGGCGTGCTGGGGCATCGCCACACCCCTGAAATTGAAGCTCACCTGGGTACGCAGGTTATCTTTACCCCGCACCTGGGCAATTTCAAACGCGGTATTCTGGCAACCGTCACCGTTAAGCTAAAAGCAGGCACAACCCAAAGTGATCTGGATAGCCTGTATGAGTCCGTGTATGCTGACCAGCCTATCGTAAGATTACGCGAAAGCTTCCCTAAAGTTGACGATGTAGCACACACCCCGTTTTGTGATCTGCATTGGAAGGTTGATGCCGAATCTGGTTACGCCGTAGTAGCCAGTGCTATCGACAACGTTATGAAGGGCGCCGCGTCTCAAGCCATGCAATGTGCCAACCTGGCGCTTGGCTTGTCTGCTACACAGGGATTGATTCATGGCTACGAGTAACACGCCAGTCGTTATTAAAGTCGGCGGCGCATTATTGGAAAATCCGGCAATAGCCGCACAATTGTTAACTGAGATCAAAGCGTTAATGGCCACACGCTCGGTAATATTGGTACATGGTGGCGGCGCAATGGTGGACACCCTGTTAGGTGCCATGCAGTTAACCAGTACCAAAATTGATGGACTACGGGTTACGCCCGATGAGCACATGCCTGTGGTTAGCGGTGCATTGGCGGGCACGGCAAACAAAATGTTGTGTGGCCTGGCAATTGGCGCAGGCGTTACCCCTGTGGGAATTAGTTTACTCGATGGCGGCTTAACACAATGCACTGTACTGAACGAAAAATACGGCGCGGTAGGCATTCCGTCTCCGGGTAGTTCAGCCTTGCTGGATCACTTGCTGGCAAGCGGTTGTTTGCCCGTAATCAGTTCTATTGGCAGTAATGCCGATGGCCGTTTGCTGAATGTAAACGCCGATCAGGCCGCAACCGTTATCGCCGAGTTAACTGGCGGTGACCTATTGCTGCTCAGCAATGTTGAAGGCGTACTTGACGGCGATAAAGTGCTAATTCACGCCCTGGATGAAGCCCGCCTGAAAGACGAAGTAAATAAAGGCGTTATTAAAGACGGCATGCTGGTAAAAGTAGAAGCCGCTATGCAAGCCGCAACTCAATTAAGTAAGCCGGTAACGATTGCCAGTTGGTCGCAGTCGTTAGCCGCTATTTTAACTAACCAAACCGGAACCAGAGTGATTCCGGCAGCCCAGATTTCTGGAGAGTAGCATGAAGCAGGATTTATTAACCTTTGCCAACTGGACACCCGACCAAATGCAGGAACTTCTTGCACTGGCTGTTCAGATTAAACAGTCACCGGCGGCCTATGCCAACGTACTGGCAGGTAAATCAGTGGTTGCGCTGTTTGAGAAGCCTTCTCTGCGTACCCGCGTAAGCTTCGACATCGGTATTAACCGCCTGGGCGGTCATATGGTGTATTTGGACAGCCAGTCAAACAAGCTGGCCGGACGTGAAGATGCCGTTGACGTAGCCGCTAACCTTGCGTGCTGGGCCGATGCCATTGTAGCTCGAGTATTCTCGCACGAGACACTGGTTACTTTTTCTGAAGCCGCCAACGTGCCGGTTATTAACGCGCTGTGCGACAAGTATCACCCCTGTCAGGGTTTGGCTGACTATCTTACTCTGTTCGAGAAATTCGGTAGCACCGAAGGCCTGACCATGGCCTATGTGGGCGACGGTAACAATGTCACACACTCACTGTTGATTGTGGGCGCATTGCTGGGATGCCATCAGGTAGTAGTTACGCCTGAAGGCCACGAAGCCGACCCTACCATTGTGGCCCAGGCCAAAGCCATTGCAGAGCAAACTGGCGTAAAAATCACAGAGTCTCATGACGGTGCTGCCGCGAAAGGCGCGAATGTTATTTATACCGACACCTGGTTATCAATGGGCGACGACACGCCACTTGAAACCATTAAAGACAAGTTTATGCCGTATCAGGTTAACGAGGCACTGATGGAGCTGACAGGTGCAACACACGTATTGCACTGCCAGCCGGCTCACCGCGACCTGGAAATTACCGGAAGCCTGATGGATAGCGACGCGTCGCTGCTAATGCAACAGGCAGAAAACCGGATGCACGGCCAAAATGCTATTTTAACCCATTTGTTAGGAGCCTAATCAGGACACCCATTATGCGCAAAGTAAACAAAGTTGTGCTCGCCTACTCAGGCGGTTTAGATACCTCAGCGATCATTCCATGGTTAAAAGAAAACTATGACTGCGAAGTTGTCGCGTTTGCGGCCGATGTGGGTCAGGGTGACGAAGAACTGGAAGGCCTGAAGGAAAAAGCCATTGCGACGGGTGCAAGCGAATGCTACATCGTCGATCTGAAAGAAGAATTCGTTAAAGAATATATCTTCCCAACCATCACTACCGGTGCCGTTTACGAAGGCGAATACCTGTTAGGTACGTCTATGGCACGCCCGGTAATTGCCAAAGCGCAGGTTGAAATTGCCCGTAAAGTAGGTGCTGACGCGCTATGCCACGGTTGTACCGGTAAAGGTAACGACCAGGTTCGTTTTGAAGGAGCATTTAACGCACTGGCACCAGATCTGGCGGTTATTGCGCCATGGCGTGAGTGGGACATGGTATCGCGTGAAGACCTGCTGGCTTACCTGGCAGAGCGCAATATCAAAACCACGGCATCTGCCACCAAGATCTACAGCCGTGATGCAAACGCATGGCACATTTCACACGAAGGTGGGGAACTGGAAGATCCTTGGTGCGAGCCTAGCAAACAAGTCTGGACCATGACCGTTGATCCGGAAGAAGCCCCTGACCAGGCAGAGCGTGTAAACCTTAAATTCTTCGAAGGTGCACTGACGCACGTAAACGGTAAAGAAGTGTCTCCATACGAAGGTTTGGTTGAACTGAACAAACTGGCTGCTGCCCACGGTGTTGGTCGTATCGACATCGTTGAAAACCGTCTGGTTGGCATGAAGTCGCGTGGCTGTTATGAAACGCCAGGAGGCACCGTACTGCTTAAAGCGTACAAAGCTCTGGAAACCATGGTACTGGACAAAGCGTCTCTGAAGCACCGTGAACAGCTTGCCCTTGAATTCTCACACGTTATGTACGACGGCCGTTGGTTCACCCCGCTGAGCGATGCCCTTATTGCAGGTGCTGCCTCGTTTGCTAAATACGTTACCGGCGAAATCGTAGTGAAACTCTACAAAGGTCAGGCGACCGTGACACAACGTCAGTCGCCTAATAGCTTGTACTCTGAAGACTTCGCAACCTTCGGTGCAGACGACGTTTACGACCAGAAACACGCAGAAGGCTTTATCCGTCTGTTTAGCTTATCAAGCCGTATCGCGGCACTGAAAAAGCAGGGAGAGTAAGCATGGCATTGTGGGGAGGCCGGTTCGCTGCCGGCAGTAGTAATATGTTCCGTCAGGTCAATGATTCCTTACCCTTCGACCAGGCCATGGCCGCGCAGGATATGGAAGGCTCGATCGTGTGGTCTCGTGCACTGGCAAAAGCCGGTGTACTAACCGCAGAAGAACAGCAGCAGTTAGAATCTGCACTCAGCGAACTGAAAGCCCAGGCGGAAGCGGGTGAGATTGACTTTGGTGCCAGTGGCGAAGAAGACATTCACAGCTTTGTCGAAGCCGCATTGATTGAAAAGCTGGGCGATGTGGGGCGTAAGCTGCACACCGGCCGCAGCCGTAATGATCAGGTTGCGACCGATTTCCGTTTGTGGTGCCGCACCCACATTGAATCGCTGAAAACCGACGTGCTTGGGGTTATTCGCAGCTTGCTAAATACCGCGAGCCGCCACCAGCAGGCCATTATTCCTGGCTATACCCACCTGCAGCGTGCGCAGCCTATTCGCTTCCCGCACTGGTGTTTAGCCTATGTGGAAATGTTCAAACGCGACTTAAGTCGTCTTGAAGATTTACACGCGCGCATGAACCAGTGTCCACTGGGCTCAGGCGCACTGGCCGGCACTACCTACCCGGTAGACCGTCATGAAATCGCCAGCCAGCTGGGCTTTACCGGCCCATGCCTGAACAGCCTGGATGCCGTTTCTGACCGCGACTTCGTACTGGAGCTGCTGTTTACTGCCAGCACCAGCATGATGCACCTGTCTCGTCTGGCAGAGGATTTGATCTTCTACAACTCCGGCGAAGCTGGCTTCCTGCAGTTGGGCGACAGCGTGACGTCAGGCTCATCTCTGATGCCGCAGAAGAAAAACCCGGATGCGCTGGAGTTACTGCGTGGTAAATGTGGCCGTGTATTTGGTCACTTGCAGGCTTTGTTAGTCACCATGAAAGGCTTGCCGTTGGCGTATAACAAAGACATGCAGGAAGACAAAGAAGGCGCATTCGACGCGGTTAACCAATGGCATTGCTGCCTGTGTATCGCCAGCGAAGTACTGGACACACTGGCACTGAACGAAGAACGTTGCCGCGTGGCAGCCGCTCAGGGCTACTCAAACGCCACTGAGCTTGCTGACTATCTGGTAGGCAAAGGCATTCCGTTCAGAACCGCGCACGATATTTCCGGACAGATTGTATTACTGGCCATTGAAAACAATGCCGCCATTGAAGAACTGTCGTTAGCACAACTGCAATCTGTGTGTGCTGACATTACCGATGATGTGTACCCGGTTCTGCAGTTGGAATTCGGTGTAGACAAACGCAACATCCTGGGCGGCACCAGTGCCGAAACAGTGACCAAAGCACTGTACCAGGAATTAGAAAATCTGGATAAGTTGGGATAACAACACATGGTGCTATCGCATCACGAAAGTATTGGCCTGTTTCGCAGCTCTGCGCCTTACATTAATGCACACCGGGGTAAAACCTTTGTCATTATGTTTGGCGGAGAGGCGATCGAAGACGACAACTTTGCCAACATCATTCAGGATATCGCCCTGCTTAACAGCCTGGGCGTTCGCCTGGTGCTGGTACATGGTGCTCGCCCGCAAATCGATCAGCGCGTAGCGCTGCGTCAAATTGAAGGGCGCTTCAGCCACGGCGTGCGCATTACCGACAAGCAAACCCTGGAATGCGTGAAAGACGCCGCCGGCTCGGTGCGCTGTCATGTAGAAGCGCTGCTCACCATGGGGCTACCAAACTCTCCTATGCACGGTGCGCAAATTCGCGTGTGTACGGGTAACCTGGTGGTCGCCAAACCGATGGGCGTGCTGGACGGTATCGACTTTGAAAATACCGGCGTTGTACGCCGTATTGATACCACCGGTATTAACGACCACCTGAATGATGGCTCAATTGTACTGCTGTCGCCCATGGGCTATTCATCGACCGGTGAGGTGTTTAACCTGTCTCACGAAGATGTAGCCACTCAGGCAGCCATTGCACTGAAAGCTGACAAGCTGATTGTATTTTCCAACTACTCAGGTATTTTCCGCAAAGACGGTAAATTGGTCCGCACTATCGAGCGCACGCAGCTAGAGCAGTTACACAAAGATCAGGAAATCATGACCGAAGACACGGTGATTCGTGCCCTGGTAACCAGTGTAAAAGCCGGCACACCCCGTGCTCACTGTGTAAGCTACGAAACCGACGGCGCCCTGTTGCAGGAACTGTTCACCCGCGATGGTGCAGGCTCACTGGTAATGGAAAACCATTACGAGCAGATCCGCGAAGCCACCATTGACGACGTAGGCGGCATTCTCAATCTCATCAAGCCATTGGAAGAAAGCGGTGTGCTGGTTAAACGTTCCCGGGAGCGCCTGGAAAACGAAATTCACCAGTTCATTGTAATTGTTCGCGACGGCATGATCATCGCCTGTGCAGCGTTGTACTTGTACCCAGAAGACGGTTCGGCCGAGCTGGCATGTGTTGCTACGCACTCAGAGTATCGCGGTAAAAACCGCGGAGAACGTATTCTGGCAGAAGTGCGGGAAAGAGCCATTGCCGCCGGTATTCACCGCTTGTTTGTATTAACAACAGTAACCGCACACTGGTTCCTGGATCACGGATTCAAGCCCGCTACCGTAGATGCCCTGCCTGCATCGAAAAAAGAGCTGTATAACTTCCAGCGTAACTCAAAAGTATTCACGCTGGAGCTGTAAATTCTTCGGGCAGCCTAACCCCCTGCCCGACACTTTCCAACAAAGAACATCCTGGCATGTCATGTGTAATCACCTAAAACACATCGCTATACAATGACGTGATGCACCACAACCCAATTCTCACCTCACATAAGTGCCTTTCCAAGAAGGAAACATTGAGATAGCCTGAAAATTCAACATCACAAATACACCATGTAGGTGTTTATTCAGTTGTTATGTGGCAAAGGAACATGCAGAGATATAAGGTAAGTCTCAAGCTCAAAAATTCTCACGGCGACAGAAACTTTGAATTTCTGGGTACATGGATTGGGTTTGCAGGAATGCTCTTTGTCATCGGTTGCATATCTTTTTATGAATATCCTAAAGTCGCATTAGCAGACACTGTTCCGGTAGTTACTGTCGCTTTTGCATTCTATTGGTTTGCTAGTCAAATTCGTTGGTTAATCATAGTCTTTTGTGTTTTTTCCTTACTCGCTTCATGTCTATTTTTAGCTTATTCAATTTTCTCAAATATCGACTGCGCTCAACTAGTAAACCCACGCCAGCAAGTACATTGCGTACAGGCCAATCTTTATCCAAGGGTAGCTTTTGGTTATGTTCTTAGTTTGTTTTTAGTCAGTTTGTATTACTGTGTAGGTTATTTTAAACGTGCCACATAACAACAAATTATGGTGCCCGCCAAAGCGGGCTGGGACATTATGTGCTTGGAGGGAGTCGGTGTGATAAAAGTATCAAAGGAAAATGAGGGATATTTTGCTCATTACTCACTATTAAATGATGGCGATAGCGTTCACTCTTTAGGTCCGAACTCTGAGTCTGATATTAAGCAACAACTCTATAGCCTAGGTTTTGCTCAAAGAGATATTGAAGAAGCTTTTACCAGGTCCGACAAAACCTATTTTGGAGTTGGTAAGTGCTAATCATCAAGAATGTCGCATATAACTAAAAACACCTTCACCCGTAGGCGGGCTGTTTTTAACCGTTAGCTTATTACCAGGTGCATTTTGAAGACAGAAAAGGAAATCCTTTGCGAATTTGTTGGGCTGGTTTTTCAATCTGAAAATACAGACAGTAAGGATGTGTATTCCAACATAAATCTAATGAAAGGCTCATTAACTTCAGTGCGTATGGCAGCCAACGACGCATTGGAAATTTGTTCATATATGTCAAAGTCAGAACAAGAGCGCTTAAACAGCAAAATGTTAGAAGCAGGCTTACCTTCTCTTTTCTCACTGCAACATAAAGCGTTTAAGGAGTTTTTAAAAATTTCTAACCGTGGCAGCATAAGAAATGAGAAAGAGTTTTACCTTGTAAGCTCATTGTCGGAAAACAGTATTCTAAACAAAGAGCACCAAAACACTGCGTATAGTTTACTGGAAAGTTATGAATTGCCTCGCACCTAGCAAGGCGTTCAATAGAGAAAAATATGCGCAGCGACTTCACCATTTTCGCCATCCAATAAAGACGTATGAATTCCAGCACTATGAACCGCAAAAAGTAAAACACACATGAGATAAAAGATGCTTGGCGCACTCCCCTTCAGGAACTGTTTATTTTTTGTGCGCAATGGTGCATGGGATACTATACTTAAGTCATTTTAGTTTGGGCCTAATAGAACTCATGGCATCAACACACAGTGAAGACCAACTAACTCAACTTATTTATGTCAGTGAGCGTAAAAGTGACGTGGATGACACCGACGTGCAATCGATCCTAGAAACGGCCCGCAAAAACAATGACCAAAGCGGAATAAAAGGCGTACTACTGGTACTTCCCGATTATTTTTTTCAAGTGTTAGAAGGCCCATCGAACAACATAGAAAAACTTATATCACGGGTAAAAAATGACACGAGACACAGCAACATAAGGATCCTTTCAGAAAAGGTCTTATGTGATTACGAGTTTGGTAATTGGTCTATGGTTAATATTGATATCAATGCAGAAAACTCTGACTGTTTCGTTGTGCTCGATAGATTTGCAAAAGCAAAGTGTCCCGCTGACGATCAACTAAAAGGGGTGTTTCTTATTTTCAAGGGTCTTTCTCAACCAATTCACTAATTGGTGAACAAATAGGCGAAGCGTGCCGTCTGCAAACCCGTTATGCGATTTAACACAAGACGTATCAGTTTTCAGTAAATGCCACACCTTTGAGTGAAATTCGTCGCACATATCCATTGGACTAAAAATCATGCTATGTTTATTCATGCTTGTCTGCAATTCGTTTGGAAGTGAACACACCATGCGTGACTGCTACGGAGAGCGAACCCTGGACGTCGCGATGGTTAGCCAATAACAAGGAGGCCATTATGGGGTCAGTGGTAGAATTTTTGATTTATTTCGGCTTGGCTATTTTTGTCATTTTCGTAGTTGGGATAATCGCCCACAAGAGTCTTACCAATGACAAAAAATAGCGGTTTAATTATGTGAATATAACGCTTTTCAACCTTATTCAGCGGGCGTTACCAGGAGAGCGCAAAGCGCATACTGGAAATTAAAAAAAGGAATTTTAATGAGTCAACCCAGCAAAGGATTTCATCCAATCACCAGGGCGTTTGCCTACGTCGGCGCGTTTATTTGCGCTTTCTTCTCACTCACGATATTTATTTCTAGTGTATTTTCATTCACAAATAACCAGCCCATCACCGCAGATACTGGCGGAACCAGAAAAAACAGGGTGGCGGTTTGACTGG
>NZ_CFIDRX010000112.1:4042-14686 GCF_984433645.1 Marisediminitalea sp. | reverse complement strand
AGTCACGTTTTAGCTGGCTCACATTCCCTTTCGATAAAATTATGCACCTCAAGCGCCGCAATACCCGCGACCAGGCCAAAAAGAACATTGCGGCCCATTATGATTTAGGGAATACCCTTTACACGCACTTTTTAGATAAAAGCATGATGTACTCCTCGGCTATCTACCCGGATGCAAACGCATCACTGGCCGAAGCGCAGCAATACAAGCTAAAAACCATTTGCGACAAACTGCAGTTGAACAAATCAGACCATTTAGTGGAAATAGGCACAGGCTGGGGTGGCCTGGCCGTATTCGCTGCAAAACACTACGGATGTAAAGTGACCACAACCACTATTTCAGAAGAGCAATTTGCCTATGCTTCTGAGTGGGTGAAGAAAGAAGGATTAGAAAACCAGGTTACACTACTCAAAAAAGACTACCGGTTACTTGAAGGCAAATTCTCAAAACTGGTGTCTATTGAAATGATTGAAGCCGTTGGTAAACCCTACCTCAACCAGTTTTTCACCAAATGTGCCAGTTTACTCAAACCAGACGGTCTGATGTTGCTGCAGTCTATTATTATTGACGATCGCCGCTATGACACCTACCAGAAAGGCGTGGATTTTATTCAGAAACACATATTTCCAGGTGGTTTTTTGCCTTCGCAACTCACCCTGAACGATCACATCAAGCGTGCCAGCGATTTGTCTATACGGGATCTACACGATATAGGCCTGGACTACGCCACAACGCTCCGCGATTGGTTTGAGGCATTTAATGTTGCTCGCCCGGCTCTGGCGGAACACGGCTATGACGACCGATTTGCACGTATGTGGGAGTACTACCTGAAATATTGCGAGGGAGGGTTCCTTGAGCGCACCATTAGTACGGTGCAACTGGTATTAAGTAAACCTCGAAGTGAAGCAAAAATGGCCCGATAACGGGCCATTTTTCTATTGCTAACCGGCATATAGCCGCAAAATCTATAATGTTTAACCTGCAGGCTGGTCCAACACGGAAATCGGTTTAGAGCGAATGGGCTCACCCTGGTTAATATTAATTTCAACACGCCGATTACGAGCACGCTCTTCTGCCGTAGTCGGCTGCTCGACCAGCGGTAACGTTGAAGCCTTACCCACAACTGACATACGCGATTCATCAAACCCTGCCGCCAGGCGCATTTCCTCCGCTACAGCAACAGCGCGTTGTGCAGACAAGTCCCAATTTGAGCGATACAGTTCATTAGAGATCTGCTGACTGTCACTGTGTCCGGAGACTTCAATCTGGCCAGGCATATCTGCCAGGATTTCGCCAATCTGGCGAATGATGGGCTTAAATTGAGGTTGCAGGAACGCAGAGCCTGCCGAGAAAGACCCGTTCTCACGAATGCGAATAGTAATCTGCTGCCCCAGGGATTCCATCTCAATGGAGCCATCTAAAATCTGCTTCTGCAGCTGCTGCGCCACTTTTTTCATCATCTCGGCAACCTGCTCCTGGTTTGCCGCTTGCTGTGTTGACGCAGACTGATCTGTTGACGTTTGCTGCGATTGACCACCGCGCTGGGTGCCACGTTGTTTTTGACGTCCGCCAGCCGAGTCTTCATCTCCCGCCTGAAACTCCAGCATTTGTTGGGTCATGTCGATGGTTTGCTGTTGAATGGTATCAATGGGCGTGGGATCCGGGCGGCCGGGACGGAATTCCATGGCAATTACGCTGGTGCCTTTAGGAATGTCCTTCACTTCGATTTTGTTTTGTACACCAAAGGCAAATTTCATCGAACCGGCTATTTGCTTAAATTTAAGCACGTCCATTTCCGAGAATGCCAACAAGAGTACAAAGAAGCACATCAGCAGTGACATGAGGTCCGCAAAGGTCCCCATCCATGCGGGGAGACCTTCGGGGGGGCATTTAGGGCATTCTTCTTCCTGTGCCATCGGTTACTCTTCCTCTGCCCCGGCACCACGCTTACTGGCCGCCAGATAGTTTTTCAGAATACCTTCAATAACACGGGGGTTCTGTCCATCCGCAATACCCACAATCCCATCGAGGATCAAAGACTGGTTGAGTTTTTCTTCGTTCAGTCGGTTAGACAGCTTTGCCGCGATTGGCAGACAAATTACGTTAGCCAGGAATGCACCGTACAGTGTGGTTAACAAGGCTACCGCCATAGCCGGACCGATGGCTTTTGGGTCATCCATGTTCGATAACATGGCTACCAGACCGATAAGCGTACCGATCATCCCCATCGCCGGGGCCACGTCACCTAAACCTTTAAAAATAGATACACCGAACTCATGACGTTCGGTTGTCATGGAAATGTCTTTAGCCAGCGTTTCACGCACGACGTCGATATCATGGCCATCAACCAGCATATCAACCCCTTTTTGCATGAAAGGGTTTACTATTTCTGCTTCTTCCAGCGCCAGGAATCCACCTTTACGCGCCGCATCGGCCATTTCAACCACCTTTTCAATCAGTTCTTCAGGCGTGTCGATTTTGAACATAAAGGCCTTGCCGGCCACTTTACCCGCACCAAAAAATTGCCCCAGCGTAAACTGTGACATAACAACAAATAAACTACCGCAAAATACAATGAGTACTGACGGAACATCCACAAACATGCTGAGGTCGCCCCCGAGGATCATGGCCATTACAATAAAGCCAATACCACCTAACATGCCGATTAAGGTTGCTAAATCCACTTGTATCCCTCAATTCATTTATTGTGTTTGATGCGTTTTGTTATGAGTAACTATAGCCGCAAATTGTTGCGGCAGCATGTTGATATTGAACAATTATGCAAGTACCAACATTAACGCTATCTGATTGGTTTTCAGTCATTCTATCGGCAGATAAAAAATTTTCTACACCGGAAATTCATTGTTTTGGCTTATTCGCTGTTTATCTGCTCAGCCTATTCAGGCTTTGTATCGCATCACAGGAAAATATCCCGGGCGTGACTGCAAACTATTTGACCCATCTGCGCCCCTCGGTTAATGTGCCCTTTTTATTTTGGTCATAGAGAGAAAACCGTGAGCGATAAAGCCTCCGATACGTCCCCGACATTTGAGCAAACCCTGTCTGAGCTTGAACAAATCGTCAATGAAATGGAACGTGGTGACTTGCCTCTGCACGATGCGCTGAAGAAATTTGAACGCGGCGTAGAGTTATCGCGTCTTAGCCAACAGGCACTGACCGATGCCGAACAAAAGGTAAAAATCCTTACCGAGCAAGGTAATAGCTCAACGCTGCAGGATTTTACGCCTGACGACGAGCTGTAATATGACTCTGAAAGCAATTCAACAAACGGTTCGTCAGCAAGTAGACGAGGCGTTATCAGGTGTCATCAGCACATTACCTGATCACGCACCCGAGTTAAAAGCCGCAATGCATTATGCATTGACTGCAGGCGGGAAGCGGATGCGGCCTCTGCTAGTCCATTTGACTGGCAACATGCTGGATCTGCCTCGCACAGACCAACTCACCATTAGTATGGCAATTGAATGCGTTCACGCCTATTCATTAGTGCATGATGACCTGCCGGCGATGGACGACGATGACCTGCGACGCGGACAGCCAACCTGCCACATTAAATTCAGTGAAGCGACCGCTATTTTAGCCGGCGACGCTTTGCAAACCCTCGCGTTTAGCATATTGGCGGAACAACCTTTAAGTGCCTTTGGCGATAAGCAGCGCGCGAAACTCATTGGTAGCCTGGCTCGTGCTTCCGGGTATCTCGGTATGTGCGGCGGACAGGCCATAGACCTGGCATCAACGGGTAATCTCATCGACGTTGATCAATTAAAGCAATTACACCGTTTAAAGACCGGTGCGTTACTTACGGCTTGCGTTGATATGACATGCAGAGCCAGTGAATCTATTGCGCCGGAAAGCCACACTTTATTGTGTCGCTACGCCGAATTAATCGGCCTGGCATTTCAGGTCCAGGATGACATTCTCGACCTGACCGCGAGCACTGAAACACTGGGCAAACCCAGCGGCTCAGATGTGGCGTTAGGCAAAAATACCTTCCCATCGCTACTCGGCTTAGACACCGCCCGGGAAGAATTGGCAAAATTGCATCAACAGGCGCTTCAAGCCTTGGACGGTTTGCCCTACAATACGGACTACTTAGTGGCGTTTACCGATTTAATGGTTAATCGCGACCATTAATCCGCCAGACAGACACAGTACAAATATAATCAGAATGACTTTAGATTTAGCGCACTATCCTACTTTGGCCCAAGCCCGCTCTCCGGAAGCGCTTCGCAAATTGCCTCAAGACAAACTGCGAGCCCTTTCAGATGAGCTTCGTCAGTACTTACTTACCTGTGTAAGTCAGTCCAGCGGACATTTTGCATCCGGCCTCGGCACGGTTGAGTTAACCGTTGCCTTGCACTACGTATACAACACGCCGTTTGACCGCCTTATTTGGGATGTTGGCCATCAGGCTTACCCGCACAAAATTCTGACTGGTCGTGCAGAGCAAATGTCGACCATTCGAAAAAAAGAAGGGTTACACCCCTTCCCCTGGCCGCCTGAAAGCGACTTCGACACCTTTGCGGTGGGTCACTCTTCAACGTCAATCAGCGCTGCGCTGGGTATGGCCATTGCGGCTGAAAAAGAACAACAGGGCCGTAAGGTTGTCGCCGTCATTGGCGATGGCGCAATGACGGCCGGCATGGCCTTCGAAGCCATGAACCACGCTGGCGATATCAGCAAAGACATGGTGGTGGTATTAAACGACAATGAAATGTCGATTTCCGAAAATGTCGGCGCATTGAACAGTCACCTGGCCCGCCTGTTAACCGGCAACCTGTTTAACAGTATTCGTGACGGCGGCAAAAAGCTGCTGAGTAACGTGCCGCCCATTAAAGAATTCGCCAGCCGGGCAGAAGAACATATTAAAGGCATGGTGGTACCGGGCACGATTTTCGAAGAACTAGGTTTCAATTACATTGGCCCTATCGACGGCCATGACATCAATGGTGTGGTCGACACACTTCGCAATATGCGTAAGTTCAAAGGCCCACAATTACTGCACGTGGTGACTAAAAAAGGTAAAGGCTATCCGGAAGCCGAAAAAGACCCGATCAAGTTTCACGCGGTACCAAAATTTAATCCGGCAGATCAAACTCTGCCCAAATCTGCCGCCTCCAAACCAACCTACTCGGCTATTTTTGGCAACTGGTTGTGTGATATGGCAAAAGCCGATCCTAAGCTAATGGCAATCACGCCTGCGATGCGTGAGGGCTCAGGCATGGTGGCTTTTTCCCAGCAATTCCCGGAACAGTACTTCGATGTAGCGATTGCTGAGCAGCACGCTGTAACCTTGGGTGCAGGTATGGCTAAAGAAGGCCTGAACGCCGTTGTTGCGATTTATTCTACCTTCCTTCAGCGTGCCTACGACCAATTAATTCACGATGTAGCATTGCAGAATTTGCCGGTATTGTTTGCCATTGATCGTGCTGGTATTGTCGGCGCCGACGGCCCAACACACCAGGGGGCGTTTGATATCGCGTTCCTGCGCTGTATCCCTAACATGATTGTGATGACACCTGGCGACGAGAACGAATGCCGCCAAATGTTGTATACCGGACACCTTGCCAACCAGCCAGCAGCGGTGCGCTACCCACGTGGCGCAGGCAAAGGCATCACGCCAGACACCGAAATGACCGCCTTGCCAATTGGTAAAAGCCGTACTTTGCGAGAAGGCAAGCGCGTTGCCTTACTCAATTTCGGTACGCTGTTACCGTATGTAGAAAAAGCGGCTGAGACGCTGGATGCCACGTTGGTTGATATGCGCTTTGTGAAGCCGTTAGACACCGATATTCTGGATAGTCTTCAGCAAGACCATGATGTGCTGGTGAGTGTTGAAGATGGCTGTATCATGGGTGGCGCAGGTAGCGCAGTTGCTGAATATCTCATGCAAAAGCAATACGGCACAAAGCTACTTCAGATTGGCTTACCGGACAGCTTCATCCTGCAGGGCACACAGGAAGAAATGTATGCCGAGCTTAAATTGGATGACACTGGCATTGTCGAGCAAGTTAAGGCGTTTACCAGCCAATAATCATTTATGACTAAAAAGGCATATCGAGTGATATGCCTTTTTACAGATTTGGCGCTGAATTAACTATCCAAATAAGTCCATGAAGGCTCGCACACGCCATCAGACCAGCAATGATATCGTCGAGCATGATACCAAGCCCACCACTGACGTATTTGTCCACCGGGCCAATTGGCCAGGGCTTAACGATATCGAAGAAACGAAACAGCAAAAAGCCTGCTACTACCGTCCACAATGACAATGGCACCCACAAGAATGTCAGTAAGATACCAGCTACCTCATCCCATACAATAGAGCCGTGATCGTGAACCTGCATATCACCTGCTGTTTTACCACACAGATAAATACCAATTGCGCTGGCCAAAACAGCGACTAACAGTAACGTAACTGGCGGCAGGTATGAGAAGGGAATTAGCAGCGGTAACGCCGCCAACGAACCGAAGGTACCGGGCATAAATGGGATCAGGCCACTGCCAAATCCCAACGCCAGAAAGTGGACAGGATTTTTTAGCGAAACACGTTGTCGAAGCTGCTTATCCATGGTCGAACTGGTGTTCGTAGCCGCTGGATTCTGGCAAAGAATAACGCTCGTCGTACAGGCGCAAATCCAATTGTCCTGCGTGGCCGGTAATCTGGCCAATGCAGGTCGCTTTCACGTTAGCATTCGACAGTGACGTCTCCAGATTGCCGCGCTGCTCTTCATTTACCGTGAACACCAACTCGTAATCATCGCCAGCGGTTAACGCGTAGCGATAAGCCGCTTGCGCCCCAACAGATTCAAACAACGGCGCAGAAATAGGCAAACGATCAACATGTACCGTCGCACCACAGTTCGATGCGTTCAGAATGTGCTTCAGATCAGATACCAGCCCGTCAGACACATCAATACACGCATTTGCCGTTCGGCGCAGTGCAGTGCCAGCCATTACGCGAGGCGTTGGGTAATAATGGCGATTCACCAGGTAATCCCTGTGGCGCTGTGGCACCGTAATGGTATTTTGCAGAATATCGAGCCCTGCTCCGGCATCGCCCAAAGAGCCAGTGGCATATATCCAGTCACCTGGTTTTGCCCGGCTTCGGCGCAACTCGTTGTCTGGTGGAATGAAGCCTTGCGCCGTAATTGTCATGGCCATAGGGCCAGCCACCGTATCACCACCAATTAACTGCACCGAATAATACTCGGTCAACTCGTAAAGTCCGCTGGCGAACTCTTCAATCCAGGCTTCATCGCAATGGGGTAATGACAACGATAAGCTGATCCACGCGGGCTCGGCCCCCATAGATGCAAGATCGCTAAGGTTTACCGCTACAGCTTTGTAAGCAACAGATCGCGCTGGCGCGTCGGGGAGAAAATGCACGCCGGCGATCAGCGTGTCAGTGGTGACGGCTAAATGCTGGTTTTCAGGTACCTTGGCAACGGCACAGTCGTCGCCAATCCCTACCAGTACGTCTTTGCGCGTGTGTCCACCTTGCGCAAAGTACCGTTTAATCAGATCAAATTCTTTCACAATCGTCGACGTAACATCTTAAATGAATCACGATGAACCGTGACCAGACTGGCGTTTGCCGCTAGCCACGCTCATGAGGGCGCAATGTGCGAACAGCCTTGTCCAGCGCGCCATTGATGAATTTATGGCTATCTTCAGCACCAAATGCTTTAGCCAGTTCAATCGCTTCGTTAATAACAACCTTGTATGGGACCTCAACATGCTGAGTTAGTTCAAAGGTTGCCAAGCGTAAGATGGCTTTTTCGATAGGATCTAGCTCTTCCGGCAGGCGGCCGAGATACGGACGAATTTTATCGTCCAGTTCAGGCGCACTTTTAACAACACCGCGCAGCAAGCCCTGAAAAAAGCGCATATCCACTTTCTTCATATCGTTGCTGGTCGCAAGCGCTAATTCCACCTGCTCAACGGCGTTGTTAGTCATTTGCCAGGAATAAACGCCCTGTAGGGCAAGTTCACGGGCTCGACGGCGAGGAGATACTTTCACAAATCGCCCCTTTACGCCAAACCGTCAAGTGCAGACATAACATTGACCATTTCTAATGCGCCAAGTGCAGCTTCTGAACCTTTGTTACCGGCTTTTGTACCTGAGCGCTCGATCGCTTGCTCAATAGAGTCTGTGGTAATTACACCAAATGATACCGGGATACCGTATTCCAGTGATACCTGAGCCAGGCCTTTGTTACACTCGCCTGCTACAAAATCAAAGTGGGGTGTACCACCGCGGATCACAGCGCCTAATGCGATGATCGCGTCGAACTTCTTAGACTCAGCTAACTTTTTGGCAGCAACAGGTAATTCATATGCGCCTGGCACGCGAACCAGTGTTACGTCATCATCGCTGACTTCGCCATGACGCTCCAGAGTATCAAGCGCACCTTCCAGTAGGCTCTCTACTACAAAACTGTTAAAACGTGACACAACAATGGCAAATTTTTTACCTGTTGCGCGAATATTACCTTCGATTACCTGCATAGCCCCAATCCCGTAAGAATCCCGTGTGAAAAACGGCGCGAAGTATACCACAACAGCGCCAAAACCCAATCGTTAGTCGTGAATATACTCGACAACTTCCAATCCAAATCCCGACAGCGCGTGATATTTGATTGGCTTACTTAGCAATCGCATCTTTTGTACGCCCATGGCGGCTAAAATCTGGCTGCCTACGCCTACTGTGCGCGACGAGCCCTGCCAATTTTTACCAACCGGCTGTTCGCCGCGATCTTCAGCAGCAAACCGGCGTAATTGTGACTCCAGATCTTCTTCTTTACCCAGTAAAACCAATACGCCACCTTCCGCAGCGATTTGTTCCATGGCATCAGGCAGAGTCATAGAACGCGAAATTCCGCGAGTCGAGCCCAGTAAATCACTCAGGGTATTATGCAAATGCACCCGAACCAGCGTTGGGTTGTCGGCGCTGATTTCGCCTTTTTTCAACGCGAAGTGTAATTGGTTGTCGATGACGTCTTTGAATGTATGTAGCTCAAAGTCACCGTATTGTGTTGGTAATGCACAACTCGCAACTTTTTTAATCGTCGTCTCGTTCAAATTACGGTATTCGATTAAGTCGGCAATGGTGCCAATCTTTATGCCATGCGCCTGAGCGAAGGCTTCGAGCTGTGGACGCCGAGCCATGCTGCCATCGTCATTCAGGATCTCGACGATCACAGCCGCTGGTTCACAGCCTGCCAGTCTGGCTAAATCCACCCCAGCTTCGGTGTGCCCGGCGCGGTTCAGTACTCCGCCTTCTTTGGCGATCAGCGGGAAAATGTGGCCCGGTTGCACAATATCTGTTGCCTTGGCATCCTGCGCCACTGCAGCAAGAATGGTGGTCGCGCGGTCGGCTGCGGAAATGCCTGTGGTAACACCTTCCGCGGCCTCAATCGACACGGTAAAGTTAGTCGAAAACTGCGCTTCGTTTTTGTCTACCATCAAGGGTAAATTCAGGCGTTTACAACGCTCTGCCGTCATGGGCATGCATACCAGACCACGAGCGTGTTTAACCATAAAGTTAATGGCTTCCGGCGTGACATGCTCGGCCGCCATAATCAGATCGCCTTCGTTCTCGCGATCCTCGTCATCCATCAGGATAACCATTTTACCTTGTTGAATATCTTCAAGGATTTCAGCTGTAGTATTCAGTGCCATAATCGTTCTTTTGTGTAGGGTTATCTTTTTAAGTAGCCGTTTTCAGCCAAAAATGCCAGGCTGATATCGGATTGTTTTTGAGGTTCAGCGGCCTTGTCGCCGAGCATCAGGCGTTCCAGGTAACGAGCAATGACGTCAACTTCCAGGTTAACACGGGTGCCGACCTGGTAGTGACGCATCACGGTTTCCTGCAGCGTATGGGGAATGATCCACAGCATAAACTCACTGCCATTTACTTTGTTCACCGTGAGGCTGACGCCATCAACGGTTATGCTGCCTTTATGCGCAATATACTTTGCCAGCTCGTCAGGGGCTTTTACCCAGAACTCGATATAATCACTGTGGGTAATAACTTTGGATATGGTACCCACGCCATCCACGTGGCCAGACACAATGTGCCCGCCAAAGCGGCTGTTAGCCTGCATGGCTTTTTCGAGGTTTACCTGCATACCCGGTTTGTACTGCGCAAAGCCGGTAAGTCGAATTGTTTCGGCAGATACATCTGCGCTGTAATGATTCGGGCTATAGTCAACAACGGTTAAACACACGCCGTTCGTTGCAATGCTGTCGCCCAGCGCCACGTCTGACATATCCAGTTTGCCTGCGCCTACTTTCAGGCGAATCGCATCGCCTCTGTCGACCATGGATTCAATTGTGCCTAGTGCTTCTATGATGCCTGTGAACATGTCGTTATCCTGCAGCAGCGTGAGTGACGGGCGTCATTACCCGGTATGTCATTCGAATGTCTTCAGCTATATGTCTGAGATCGGTCATTTTCAAGTGGGGAGCCTCATTAATCTGCTGATAATCCGGCAGTGTGAGCATAGAGATGCCTTTGTCGCCGAGCACTTTGGGCGCTTGATAAACAATCAGCTCATCAACCAAGTGCTGACCCAGAAATGCCCCGGCCAGACCTGCGCCTGCTTCTAACCAAAGTTC
>NZ_CFIDRX010000112.1:0-4032 GCF_984433645.1 Marisediminitalea sp. | reverse complement strand
CGGCAAAGCCCATGGCGGTGGGCTGGCCCTGCAGGCCCAGTTCATCCAGCAGCCAGGTAAGCGAAACCTTCTGAGAGGCTGCATCTAGCTTTGCAGGGATAACGGTAACCGCATCGGAAAACTCGTGCTTCAGCTGGCCATTCACCACCAGCAACACCGGCTGACCGTCATTAAACATGGCGAGGTCTGGTGTTAATTGCTGTTGAGTATCAATGACTACCCGCAGAGGTTGACGGCATTGCGTCAAAGGGTAATCACTAAAATTCGCCTGCTCGGGTCTGACCAACAGACTGGGGTTGTCGGCTTTCACCGTGCCACTACCGGTTAGTACTGCACAGCTTTGGGCTCGAAAACGCTGAACGTCCTGACGAGCAGCCGGGCCAGTTATCCACTGACTAACCCCATTAGCAAGCGCAATTTTACCATCCAGGCTACAAGCAAGTTTTGCTCTGACCCAGGGCCTGCCGCATGTCATGCGCTTAATAAATCCTGGATTCAACGCTTCAGCTGACTGCGTCAGCACGCCCTGAGTGACTGCAATTCCTGCATCCTGTAATCGCTTTATACCGCGCCCGCTCACTAACGGATTAGGGTCGGTCATAGCGACCACTACCCGGGCGACGTTGGCTTTAACCAAGGCTTCGGCACAGGGTGGAGTTCTGCCAGTGTGGCTACAAGGCTCAAGCGTGACATACGCGGTAGCGCCTTGCGCTTCATTACCCGCGTCTTGCAACGCGTGTACTTCTGCGTGAGGGGTACCTGCCTGTAAATGCGCACCTGCACCAATCAGCGTGTTGTCTTTAACAATCACACAGCCGACACGGGGATTGGGAGATGTTGTATATAAACCGCGACGAGCCTGTTGAATAGCCATCGCCATCCAATACTCATCGGAATGTAACGGAAAAGGGTTGGACATGGGAGTTAATCCCCTAGTCTGGCTATCTCTTCACCAAACTCTTTAATATCTTCGAATGAACGGTATACGGAAGCAAAGCGCACATAGGCCACTTTGTCGAGTTCTTTCAGGGCATCCATGATCAGATTACCTAATAATTCACTCTCTACTTCCCGCTCACCCGTTGCGCGCAGCGTTGACTTCAACTTCAGAATACACTGCTCAACTTTCTCGGTGCTCACCGGACGTTTTTCCAGTGCGCGCTGTAACCCGGCTCGGAGTTTGTCCTCATTGAAGGGTTCGCGCGTACCATCGCGTTTAATCACACGGGGCATCACCAGTTCCGCACTTTCAAACGTGGTGAAACGTTCGTGACACTCTGCGCATTCGCGACGACGGCGTACCTGATGTCCCTCAGCGACTAAACGAGAGTCAATGACTTTAGTTTCTTCGGCAGAACAAAAAGGACAATGCATGGTGAACTCCGGGGTAAACAAAGCTGGTGGCGAACACCACCAGCTCGTCTTTCAGTTTGTTACGCGTAAACCGGGAAGCGTGAGCACAGCTCAACCACTTCGCTTTGTACACGTTCAACAACACTTTCATCACCCATGTTGTCCAGGATGTCACAGATCCAGCTTGCAACCTGCTGTGCTTCTTCGACTTTGAAGCCGCGACGGGTAATCGCTGGTGTACCGATACGCAGACCACTGGTAACAAACGGTGAACGCGGGTCTTTTGGTACCGAGTTCTTGTTCACAGTGATGTTTGCACGGCCAAGGGCTGCGTCTGCATCTTTACCTGTGATGTCTTTATCGATGAGATCCAACAGGAACAAGTGGTTGTCGGTGCCGTTAGACACAATCTTGTAACCGCGGTCCTGCATTACCGATACCATGGCTTTTGCATTGGTCAGTACTTGTTGCTGATACTCTTTAAACGCCGGCTCTAGTGCTTCTTTGAACGCAACCGCTTTCGCAGCAATAACGTGACAAAGAGGACCACCCTGGTTACCCGGGAAAACAGAGCTGTTGAATTTTTTGTACAGTGTTTCGTCGCCACAAGCAGACAAAATCAGACCGCCACGAGGACCAGCCAGTGTTTTGTGCGTAGTCGTGGTAACCACGTGTGCGTGTGGCAGTGGGTTCGGGTAGATACCCGCTGCAATCAAACCTGCAACGTGTGCCATATCAACCATCAGGTAAGCACCCACTTTGTCCGCAATTTCGCGGAAACGTTGCCAGTCAACAATACCTGAGTAAGCAGAGAAACCACCGATGATCATTTTTGGCTTGTGCTCAAGCGCTAACGCTTCAACCTGATCGTAATCGATTTCACCGGTTTCTTCGTTCAGGCCGTACTGAACTGCGTTGTACGTTTTACCTGAGAAGTTTACGTGAGCACCGTGAGTAAGGTGACCACCTTCTGACAGGCTCATACCCAACACAGTATCACCTGCGTTCAGTAACGCCATGAATACAGCAGAGTTAGCTTGTGAACCAGAGTGTGGCTGCACGTTGGCATACTCAGCACCAAACAGTTGCTTAGCACGCTCGATAGCTAAATCTTCTACGATGTCTACGTATTCACAACCACCGTAATAACGCTTACCAGGGTATCCTTCAGCGTATTTGTTGGTCAGTTGAGAGCCTTGGGCTTCCATTACTCGTGGGCTACAATAGTTTTCAGAGGCAATTAGCTCGATGTGGTGTTCCTGGCGTTGATTTTCTTTATCAATCGCGGCAGCTAATTCTGGATCAAAGTCGGCAATGGTCATTTCGCGCGGTAACATGGAGGCTCCTTACTGCGTAATTTGGTCGCATATCATTCAGAAGGGCATATTCTAGTCATTTTCCGACCTATGTATACTGCTTTGTGGCCGAATTATGACAAAACCTTCAGTTCAGTCAGGTTGACAGTTGTCAACCTGAGACTATTTCTGTTTTTCCAGCTGTTTGACTCTTTCAAACAACTTATCGAGCTGACGGGCTCGAACGGCATTCTTACGCCACTCACGATTGGTCATCGCGGGTTGTCCGGACGAGTATACACCAGGCTCTTTGATGTCACTGGTGACCATGGTATACCCGGTAATCTGCACGTTGTCGCAGATGGTCAGGTGACCGTTAATACCGCATCCGCCGGCAATAATGACGTATTTGCCAATGTGCGTGCTGCCGGCAATCCCGGTTGCTCCGCAAATACAGCTGTGATCACCAATAATGCAGTTGTGTCCAACCTGGACCTGATTATCAATGATAACGTTAGTGCCAATGATGGTGTCGTCCAGTGCGCCCCGGTCGATGGTCGATGACGCGCCGATTTGGCTGTCATCGCCTATTACCACCGAGCCGGTTTGCGGAATCGGTAACCAGGTTCCTGCATCATTGGCATAACCAAACCCGTCGGCACCAATCACCGTTTGGCTGTGAACGCGAACCCGTTTGCCAATGCGCACACTGTGATAAATCGTTACATTAGGGTGTATTACGGTACCGGCCCCAATTTTAGAGCCTTTGCTGACGACAGTATTTGCGCCGATTACCACGTTGTCACCTAACTCAACGTCATCCTCAATAACACAATGGGGCCCTAGTGCGACGTTGTTGCCCAAGGTCGCGCTTTTGGCCACGATCGCCGTTGCGTGTTGGCCCACTGCGACACCCGGTGTGGTATCGAATAACTGTGCTATACGTGCAAACGTTGCATGTGGATTGTTATGCACCAGTGCCGGTATTGGACAGTCTACGGCATCATTTGGATGCAAAATCACAGCGCCCGCTTCTGTTTGCTGCAACTGAGAGCGGTATTTGCTGTTGGTTAAAAATGAAATCTGTGAGCTGTTGGCGCTGCTCAATGTGCCTACACCACTCAGCGAAATATCACCATTTCCCTGTACATCTCCCCCCACCTGCTCAGCCAGTTCGGCGAGCGAAAAAACCTTGGGTTGTTGTTGCATGAAACTTCCTTTATGAATAAGGCTGACTCTCTTTCGCGTAGTGTACAAAAAAAATGGCTGGCTGGCTGCGTCGACGTTCAAAAAAATGCACCGTTGATCGTGTTTTCGTGCTGACTATCGCTAGGGGCTGTTGACCTTTGCTGTATCATTTTTGTTCTATATAGAAGCGTTTTAA
>NZ_CFIDRX010000111.1:0-14696 GCF_984433645.1 Marisediminitalea sp. | reverse complement strand
GAGTCCGAAGTTTAGGTTTATATACGAAATGATTATATACATAGAACCCTAACATATTTAGAAGCATTTGTGCTATGCCATTTTGCTATTTGAAATAGCACTTTTATTCCTTTGCCATAAAGTTGTCACAATGATTCAGAAGCGCGTTGATAAGAGAATGGCTTAAGCCGCGCTGGCAAAGGGTTTAAGGTTCTGTTGGTACATACAGGGCGCTATAGTATACGCCTGATTGCAGTGGTATGACGAGAGAGGAAAGAAAGATATTTTATTTAAATGGCGGCTTACCGCATGTAAGCCGCCGACATGTTTACTAACGCTGTTGGTGAAGCGCGTCTTCAAATCTAGCGAAGGTGGCTTGTACGCTTTCTCGTGGCTGGGTGAATTTACTTACCACAACAATAGCGATACTGGAAAGCACGAATCCCGGGACGATTTCGTACATCCACTGGCTTAAACTCTGCCCTTCAATTTGCACTGGCAGGTAAATCCACAGCAGAACAGTAGCAGCTCCTGTAATCATGCCTGCAAATGCCGCTGCGCGCGTCATGTTACGAGAGAACAAACTGAAAAGCACTAACGGGCCAAATGCCGCACCAAAACCGGCCCAGGCGTTACTCACCAGCGATAAAATCGTACTATCACGATCGTAAGCCAAACCAATCGCAACGGCAGCTACCAGAACGACGGATACCCGACCAGCGATAACCAGTTCGCCCTCTGAGGCGTCTTTGCGCAGGAATATCTGATAAAAATCACTGGTTAACGAGCTGGACGTCACCAGCAACTGCGATGAAATAGTACTCATGATCGCGGCCAGAATAGCTGCCAGTAAAAAGCCGCCAATGAGAGGATGGAACAAGATCTGAGAGAGGTAAATAAAAATGGTTTCAGGGTCTATAGTTACATCGGGTTGCTGAGTGATGTAAGCAAGGCCATACAAGCCGGTCATCAATGCACCGGTAATCGACAAAATCATCCAGCTCATGCCGATACGGCGGGCTACCGGAACCGCTTTTACAGAGCGAATGGCCATAAAGCGAACGATGATGTGCGGCTGACCAAAATAGCCGAATCCCCAGGCGAGCAATGACAAAATACCAATGAATGACAGCGTTGTACCGCTGGCTGCATCGGTAAATAAATCGAACATAGCCGGGTCGATATTGTTGATCACCTGATTAGCCTGAGATAAACCGCCCAGCTCCATGACAACCACAACAGGTACCAGAATCAGCGAGATGAACATGATGCAGCCTTGTACAAAGTCGGTCATGCTCACCGCCATAAAGCCGCCAATCAGCGTATAAGCCACCACAACACCGGCGGTAACATAAAGGCCCAGTTCATAGCTCAGGTTAAAAGAAGACTCGAATAACTTGCCGCCTGCAACGACGCCCGAAGACGTGTACAGCGTAAAGAAAATCACAATGACTACCGAAGCAATGACTCTCAGCATACGGCTGTTGTCAGCAAAGCGGTTTTCGAAGTAATCGGGCAAGGTGATCGCGTTGTTGGCAATTTCGGTGTATACGCGTAGGCGAGGGGCAACTAATATATAATTAAGAAAAGCGCCGATGGTAAGGCCGATAGCTATCCATGCAGCAGAAATACCTGCTACATACATTGCCCCAGGTAATCCCATCAGCATCCAGCCACTCATGTCTGAGGCGCCTGCAGACAGGGCTGTTACCCCTGGGCCTAACTTACGACCACCTAACATGTAGCCCTCAACACTGGTGTCAGCTTCTTTGTAGCCATACCAACCAATGCCTAACATCACTAAAAAATACAGGCCCAATGAGACCATGGTGCCAACTGCCATTAGCGCTTCCTTCAATCGTTATCGTTATAGTGTTTGTTTTTACTATATCAGGATGGGGTGATGCGTTACCAGCAAGCGGCTCGAATAAACGGTAGGGGAGATGTATAGGGAGTTAAAACGAGAATTGTAAGGCAGCCAGATTAAGTGCGGCTCATCTGAGGATAAGCCGCATTGCCTTGAGAATCTAAATCAGGTTTACGCTGAGAATTTCAAGCGTTGCTTAAGTACGTTCTGGAACGCTGGAATATCGGCGCCTTTCTCGCCTACCACTAACACATTAGTTTGGTGTAACGCATAGGACATGCCTTCGTACACGCTATCGGCAAACCCATTTTTCACCGGGTGGTTTTTTTCGGGAACTAGGAATACTGACATGCGACCCTGCGCGGTTTCGATGATCAAATGCAAGCTGCGGATCGTGTCCAGGTGACAGTAATTAACCGAGGCAATTTTGCCAATCGCCGGGTCCAGTTCTGCGCCAAATTGTGCCAGCTTTGCATTGGCAATTTGGGCCGTCACCGGCACGTCGCCTACTGGCGTTTCATGTTCGGCATAATACATGTGTGCAAGGGCCGCTTCGCCTAAAGAGACATGTTGCTGTTGCCAGGCCGTAATACCTACGCCCACGGTGAGGGCGACACTGGCAGCCAGTCCAATGTACCAGCGATTTTTCCGTTTTTTGTGGGCAAACTCACGGACACTTTGTTGCCAAATTAATTTGTCAGCTAAGTCGTCGGGCACGGGGATATCTACCGCGCGCGTCAGTTTGTCGTCCAGTCGTTTAACATCCTGCCAAAAATCATCATACCCTTGATCGTCGTTTGCTGCTTGCACTAAGGCTTCGTCGGTATCCGCAGGGTTAGCATATATGCGGCGCCGAAATTCTAACTCATCCATTTTGGCGACCTCTTTCTGGTTGATTGGGAGCCAGCGCCTCTTTTAGCTGTGCGCGGGCTCTGAATAATCGTGTCATTACGGTATTTTTATTTAAATCCAGTTGTTGGGCTATTTCATCACCACTAAAGCCGAACAGGATTTGAAGTACGAGTGGCTCCCGGTAATCCTCATCCAGCTTCGCCATTGCACGTCTTAGCTGGCGAACCTCTGCGTCATTGTCGTGACAATCAGATGAGGATACGGACACATCGTCGATATCGACCAAATCAAACTGTTTACGCTCGAATCGCCGGGCGTTTTCGCGACGAAGTATGGTTATAAGCCAGGACTTCGCGGCCTTTTCATCCTGCAAGGAGTCGAGCGCGCGCCAGGCGCGCAAAAACGTTTCCTGCACAATATCTTCGGCAGTCGCTTTGTCATTGGTGAGCCAGTAGGCGTAGCGGTACACATCGGCGTGCAGCGCGCGTACTAAGGCTTCATAGCGTTGAGATTTTTCTTTCATGTCCTTATAGACCGACACGCTTCAAAACAAATTTCAACATTAGGCGTTTTTTTTCAAAAAAACAAAAAAGGAGCGCGAAGCTCCTTTTTGAATGTGTTGAAATAGCGGTAGGTTTATAGTTTACCAGTCACCCACTGATTCACTTTTTCTTCCAGCACAGACAGTGGCACCGGGCCGTCTTTCAGCACCACGTCATGGAATTCAGGGTAACTGAACTTGTCGCCCAGTGTAGCCTTGGCTGTTTCACGCAATTCCATGATTTTGAGTTTTCCAATCATGTAAGCCGTGGCTTGCCCAGGCATGGCAATATAACGTTCGATAGCCTTAATCGCATCGTATTCCGGGTTCGGTGTATTTTGGATGAGGTAGTCAATGGCTTCTTCACGGCTCCATTTTTGGGCGTGAATGCCGGTATCTACCACTAAGCGACACGCGCGCCATAGTTCCATTGCCAGGCGTCCGAAGTCGGAGTAGGGGTCTTTGTAAAAGCCCATGTCCTTGGCCAGTTCTTCTGTGTATAAGCCCCAGCCTTCGGTGTAGGCAGTAAAGCTCAGGAATTTCTGAAATTGAGGAATGCCTTCCAGCTCAAGGGCAATAGCACGTTGCATGTGGTGACCCGGAATACCTTCATGGTAAGCCAATGCTTCCATTTGATAGGTAGGCATGGCGTTCATGTCGTACAGGTTCGCGTAGTAGATACCCGGGCGCGAACCGTCCTGCGCAGGGTTCTGATAGAAAGCTTTGCCTGCTGACTTTTCGCGGAACGCTTCTACGCGTTTCACAACCATGGGCG
Source organism: Marisediminitalea sp. (assembly GCF_984433645.1). Lineage (NCBI taxonomy): Bacteria > Pseudomonadati > Pseudomonadota > Gammaproteobacteria > Alteromonadales > Alteromonadaceae > Marisediminitalea > Marisediminitalea sp. The sequence goes on along the minus strand of NZ_CFIDRX010000111.1, from coordinate 10,682 downwards.
CTTTAGGCGTCAAACCAAAATAGTCGGGTAACGCTTCACGCATGGTATCGATAGCGGCTGTGGCTTCAGCCAGGTAACGGTCACGGCCCTCATCGGTATTGGGATAGTAGAATTGTTCGTCGGTACGCATAAATTCGAAGAATTCCTGTAGCGTGCCGGTAAATTCAACCTGCTTCATGATGTCGCGCATTGCATTGTGGATGCGTTCGACATTTTCAACACCAATCTGGTGAACTTCATCAGCCGTTAAGTCTGTGGTGGTAAACCAGTTCAGACGATTTTGATACCACTTGTCACCGTCGGGCAGTCGCCATACACCATCGCCTTCGGGGCTGACTGTTTTTTGGTGTGCAAATGCGGCTATGAGTTTTTCATAAGCAGGTTTAACTGAAGTGAGTAGCGCTGCTTTGGCCTCGCCTTTTAGCGCCTCTGCTTCACTTTCACTCAGGTCAAGGGCGTCGACCTTGTCGCTAAAATCTTTCCATAGTGTAGAGGGCTCGTCTGACGTATCAAAGGGTATGCCGCTGATCACGTTTTGCGATGCTTCAATCATTTGGTCATAAGCCCATTTCGGTGGAAATACCCCTAGGTTTTCACGAAGCTGCATTTGGTCAACGACTTGATCGAAATAGCCCTTCACATTGTCTAAACGACCAATATACGCTTTGGCATCGTCAACACTGGTTACCCGATGAATATTGATCAGGAAGCTGGGCACGGAAGTGTGTGCCGCTCTGAATTGGTGCACTACATAGGTGTGGTGACGGTATTTGTCGTTTTCTAAATCACGTTCTATACCCAGCTTAAACAGGCGAATGCTCATTTTTTCTTGTTCGCTTAGTTTGCTGGTATCAAACTGGGATATTTCCTGTAATCGGTTTTTAGCAATCGCGATAGTCTCGTCGGCAAAGGCATCGCTCACATCCCCCCATTTGTCATAGTCCCATTTGATACCCAGGTAGCTTTGAAACTGTGGGGAACGCTTCAGGTCGTCCTGAAAAGTGCGTTCAAAAAACGCGGCAAGACGCTCGGACTCGGATTGCATTTGAGCGGGTCGCTCAGCGTCTGTTGCGGTCGTTGGTGACGTTGATTGAGGCGCTGGAGAGCAGGCCATTAGCCCGCTTATCGCCATTGCAATGGCGCTAATTTTGAGTGTTTTCTGTGTTAGGTTGTACATAAGGACCCTAATGATTTACTGGATAAAGCGGGGTTAATCCACCGTCTTTTGTTTTGGTTGTTGTTATACGTTGTATTGCTGAAATCAGCGCTGTTTTGTCCCAGGCCTTCGGCGGGTTCGCAAAAGCGGATGCCATCATTTGGTCGAGCTCGGGTTTAATGCTTTGCTGAATTTGCCAGCGCTGCGCCGCTGAAAACTGTGAAAGCCAAGTGCGAATAGCGGCCTGAATTTCTCCCACATTGCCCTTTTCTATGGTGCTAACGAGTGATTTTACATCGTTATTCGTCACTGAATTTTGCAGTGAGGGCCGTGGGTCAACGGTGCGCTTTTTCTGCGCGTAAACAAACCAACCGGCTGCAGTAAGTAGCCAAAGTCCTGCCAATATCCAGTGCCACAGATCTATGCCTGGCTCAGCTATAGATGTTGGCTGCGCATTCAACGCTGTGGGTTGGTTGTCCGGCGAAGTTAACGTAGGTTGTTCTTCTACAACCTGAGGCGAGGCTGGAGGTGTCAATTGGGCTTGAGATGTTGCCGCAGGTGACGCTGTACCCATATTGGCAGCGGGGGCTACCGTGATCGTACGGGTAGGCAGCGTCGCATATTCTGTTTTGCCACTGGCGGTATTGAACCAGGGGATCTTCACTTCGGGGATAATAAACTCGCCGGGTTGAGTGGGGATCAGTGCGACAGACTCTGTGCGCTGTACGATTAATCGATTATCGCGTTCAGCAGTTGCGCTACCGGGCTGGTCCGGATAGAGCTTGAAGGCAGGCGGATAGATTTGCTCTATTTCCGGAAGCTGTTCTTCTACCACGCCTACCGCGGTCAGTGTGAGAGTACGAGTGACTGGTTCACCTACCACAAACTCTTCGGTTTGCCAGTTTTCATCGAGCTGAACAAATTCGCTGGGTAACCAATGATAATCTATGTTGGCAGGGATGGGTTTTACGCTGATGTCGACATCCGGGCCAACGCGGTTGATGGTTTTTGTACGGTTAAAAAAGCCGAAACGCTGGTTGGTATTGGCCGCAATGACTTCACCTGAAAACACTGGACCGCGAATAGTAAACTCACCGGACTGCTGCGGCAGGATGGCAAAGTTGCGCTCAATGACCTGATAGCGTTTGCCATTTACTAATTCGGTGTATTGCTTGTCTTCGCCCAACTGCTGTATTTGCGCATTTTCCAACTCCGGCGCCTGAAGGCTACCGCGTTCGATTTGGGATGCCAGATACAACTTTACCGTGTAGCGCAATTGTTGCTGCAAATAAACGTCAGACTGACTGACCTCAGTCGCTACGTAATACTCCCGTGCCGGTGCGTCACTGCCTTGTTGTACAGGAATGACTTTGACCTTGATCGGCGCACTGGATTTTCCTTCAATGGTAAAGGCTGGAATAGTGAAGTCGCCGACACTGCGAGGAAATAGTGTAGTGGACCAGGTTGTAGTCTGGCGGGTCGAAAAATTCACTATTGATGTTTGAGAGCCCACTGAAGTGCGGCCCACCACAAAATCGCCCAGAAGTACTGAACTGTCGAACGCATCGCGTTCGGCGTCGCCTTCCGCTACGACGGTTAAAACAATGGCCTCGTCGAGCATAACCGGGTTTTTGTCTATAGTGGCTGTGACACTGGTTACGTCGGCTTGAGCTAACCAGGGCAGCAAACTTATGAGTAAGCCTGCTATCAGGCGTTTATTGATCATTACCAATCACTCCGATCTGAAGAGGGGGGACGACGATATTGACGTTTTTGCGCTTCTAACTGCATTTTGCGTTTCAGTAGAAAAGCAGGGTCGTCTGGCACGCGACGCAACAGATTATTGAGTCGTTGTTCGGTCTCTTTATCGCGCTCGGCGTCACCCTGTATTGCTTGTTTCATTTCACTTTCGCCAGCTTCCTGCTCGCCTTCTTGAGGCTGTTGTGCCTGTTGTTGCTGCTCTTCCTGAGCATCTTGCTGGTCAGACTGTTCACCGTTTTGATCAGCATTTTGCTGACTGTCCGATGATTGTTGCTGTTGATTCTGACTGTCTTGCTGGCCATTTTGCGACGGGTCATTTTCGCCGTCCTGTTGTTGATCAGAACCCTCACCATTTTGCTGCTGATTTTCGCCGTCCTGCTCACTTTGATTTTGTTGATCATCAGACTGATTCTGATTATCGCCCTGATTTTGCTGGTCTTGCTGTTGTTGGTCCTGTTGATTTTTTAATTGCTCAATCAAAGCTTTGTTTTCAGCCGCTTCAGGGTAATCAGGGCGCTTCGCCAACGCTTGCTCATAAGCTGCAATGGCTTCTTCTAATTGACCTGCTTTTGCCAGTGCATTGCCCTGGTTATAAAAGCCTTCTGCGCTATTTAACTGGCCGTAGGTTTCGGCGGCCCCTTCGTAATCACCGGCGCGATACTGAGCTGCACCTTTCCACGATAAATCTTCAAAGGATTCGGAAGCACCCTGAAATTGTTCGCTGTTGTACTGCTCGAAGCCTTGTTGATCGGCATTTAAGAAAGGCTTCTGCCACCAACTCACGGCCTCTGGTTGTGGCGCTTCGCTGGTTTCAGGTGTTGAAACAGGTTGCGTTTGTGCAACCGCAACAGGGGGGGCCATGGGCATTAATACACACAAGCAAATGGCGAACAACAATCCGCGCCGGAAAGACAATGCGGCAATCGGCAGTAATAACAGCAGTAAATACGGGCCGGCTTCTGCCCACTTGTCGCCTTGTTTGTTGTCGTCTTCGGATTCTGTTTCGGCGTTATCGAACCGACTTACAGAGGCAATACGGCGTATATCACTGTCGTTGGCGGTAATCTCAGAAAAATTTCCGCCCCCCTGACGACTGAGCTGTTGCAATACCGATGGATTCATTTTCGGGATCACAATTGCGCCATTACTGCGTTTTAAGAGTTCGCCATTGAGTTGTTTAATCGGTGCGCCCGTTTGGGTACCGACACCCAGGATATTCACGGTGTAAGGCGTCGACGATAAAAAGTCGCTGAGCTCTTTCATTTGCTCCAGTTCAATACCGTCGGTAATCCAATAAAGCGCCCCGCGCTGATAGCCCGCGCTTTCCAACAAGCTGGCTGCAGCTTTTAACCCCAGGATTGGCTCACTGCCCGAGGTGGGCATAATTTCCGGACTCAGACTGGGCAGCAGGGCAGTTAACGTGGTTGCATCTTCAGTCAGTGGACTGATGGTGAACGCATCACCTGCGTAAGCCACCAGGCCCATATCGCCTTCGTTAATGAGCTTAACCAAATCAATGGCTTTGTATTTCGCCCGGGACAATCGGTCTGGCGTAACATCGGTGGCACGCATGGATAGCGACATATCCATCACGATTACGTGACCGGCTTTGACCTGAAAAACAGGTTGTGGAATGCGTTCCCAACTAGGTCCGGCCAAAGCGATGACCGTCAACAACCAGGCCAGCGCCAGCCAGCTTACCAGCGTGTTACTCTTGGCCGTATGCTGGCCTGTCACCAGATACTGGTAAAGATGCCCTGCAATCACGCCTTGCCAGCCTGTTGCCGTGCGGCGCCAGCGATAGACCACCCACAGCATCAATGCCAATGGAATGAGGGCATAGAACCACTCAGGGCGCAGAAAGTGAAAGTCTGCAGGCAGAAAACCAAAGGCACTATTCATGACACTGCCTCCTTGTTACCTGCAAGCCTAATCCAAATGTTACGCAGGAAAATGCCAATAACTGGCAGCACACTAAGTAAAAGTGCCAACGCCAGCGGGTAGTAAAACAATGCGGTTAACGGCCGCATTTTACGCGCCTCGCCTTCGATAGGCTGGAGTTGATCCAGCATGGCGTAGATGTTTTCTAATTCGGCGGCGTTGCGCGCACGGAAGTATTGGCCGCCCGTTGCTTTCGCAATATCGGTTAACATGGTTTCGTCTAACTCTTGCGAAGGGTTTACCTGTCTGCTGCCAAAAAAGCTGGATACCGTCATGGCATCGGCACCGACACCAATGGTGTAAACCGTAACCTGCGCATCCACGGCCAGTTCCTTGGCTTGCTGTGGCGTAATATTCCCAGCCGTGTTCTGGCCGTCTGTTAGTAAGATCAGTACGCGATTTGATTCGGCTTTTTGTTCAAAGCGCTTAACAGCAAGGCCTATGGCATCACCAATCGCCGTTTGCTCTCCCACCAGGCCAATTACCGCCTCGTCCAACAGGGTCGCGACAGTTTCCCGGTCATAGGTAAGGGGGGCTTGCAAATAGGCTGTATCGGCAAAAAGTATCAGACCAAGGCGGTCACCCACCCGGCGCTGTATGAAGTCATATAACACGGACTTAATCATGGTGAGGCGATTAACCTGACGGCCGTTTACCATCATGTCTTCAATTTTCATACTGCCGGATAAATCCACCGCCAGCATCATTTCGCGCCCTTCATTTGGCACGTTTACCGGTTCACCCAACCACTGGGGCCGGGCGGCAGCTAACACCAAGCAAACCCACATGATGCTGGCCAGTACCAACCAACCGCGCTTGGCGGCCTTGGGTGAGCTCGATTGTGGCAGGTTGTTCATTAAATTCGGCACACGCAGTGCTACATCCGTTTGCTTGGTTTTGGGACTCAGCAAACGAACAATTAAGGGTAGGGGCAGGGCAAACAGGGCCCACCACCAGGCAAACTCAAACATGGTTGGCCCCCTGTACTTCAATGGTCGTGGTTTCGACAGGCATCTGCTTCAGGTTGGCTTGTTTTAACCATATAGACGCAGCGGTAAAAATATCGCTGGCTTCTGCATCAGAACAAAGTGATTGCTGATATACCTTGCCAATCATGACTTCAAGTCCTGCCGCCATGGATGCCGCGTGCTTGTTGCTAACCGTTCTTTGTAAAAACTGCAGCCATTTGTCGCCGTATAACGCAGACACGGCTTCAGCGCCGAAATAGTGTTTTGCGACTCGTTTTAGTAATTGATTGGTATTTACCGCTGCCTGTGCCGGTTCACTGGAAAAGGTAGCCAGCGTTGCCAGCGCTTCGCGTTTGGCTTTAGTAAATTGGCGGTGACGATACCGGGCGCGTGCGGTCAGCACAATAATAAGCAGTGCCAGCGCAATGACTGCCCACCACCCCCAGGCCAACGGCCACCAGTCCACGCCGCTTGGTGTTTGGATATCATTTAACTGGGCTAACGGGTCCATACTGGCTGCCTCCGCAAGCGTTCAAGTTGTTCGGTAAGAGGAATGCCGGCATCGATAAAGCCTAACCCTGTTTTACAGCGCCCCAGGCTGTCTTTCACCTGCTGCCAGCGCGCTTGCTGGCTGGCCGAATAGTGTTTAGCTAAAACCGGATCACCCAGAGTCCAGGTTTGTTTTTGCTCACCGTCGGTCACATTCACACTCTGCGTGTGGCGCAGATTCGGCAGGGTATGCTCAAGGGGGTCGGTGATCGCAATCGCGCTCACTTCACAATGCCGACTGATTTGGGTCAAATGCTGTAGCGCACGTTCATCGAGTTGCAGGAAATCACTGATGATATACACCAGGCTGCCAGGCCTTGCCAGCCGACGTAGCCGCGATAAAGCTTGTTCCAGGTTTGCCTGAGGAGCTTGCTCCTGAGCCTGGATGGCTTCATTCTGACATTGCATTAGTTCGTGACAGATAGTCAACACGGCGCGTTTACGGCTTAGTGGTTTACATTCTTTATGCGAGTAATCTGAATAGATTAACGCGCCCACTTTGTCGCCGCGCTGCGCTGCGGCCCAACTGATCAAAGCACTCAAATGTGCGGCCTGAACAGCTTTGAGCAGGAGTTGGGTGCCAAATTGCATCGAGCCAGATAAATCGCATAACACAAATACCGGGCGTTCGCGTTCTTCGCGGTACACCTTGGTGTGAGTCTTTCCTGTGCGCGCAGTTACACGCCAGTCGATAGCGCGAATGTCATCGCCCGCCTGATAGTGCCTGGCTTCATCAAACTCCATGCCACGCCCTTTGTGTTTGGTCAGGTAACTTCCAGCCAACCGCGCCTGAGGCGTGCGCGTGGGTTTCATGTCTATCAGCCCGGCGAACTGCTTATATTGCAGCAGTTCTTTTACATTCAACTGAATGCCATTGGACTGCAGGCTGTTGAGCTGTTGTTGTGCACTCGTCATTGATTAAGGCACAGCGACCAGATTTAAAATGGTGTCCAGCACCTGATTGGCGGTCACGCCTTCCGCTTCGGCCTGATAAGACAGAATTAAGCGGTGACGCAGTGTGTTGTGGAACACGGCCTGAATGTCGTCTGGTCCAACAAAATCTCTTCCCGCCAACCAAGCGTGCGCGCGAGCACAGCGATCCAGTGAAATGGTGGCCCGAGGGCTGGCACCAAATTCAATCCATTGGGCTAATTCAGGCGAAAAGTTTTCCGGACGACGCGTAGCCATAATCAATTGTACTAAATAAGTTTCAAGCGCCGGTGCCATGTGCAAGGCAAGCGCATCTTTGCGCGCGGCGAAGATGTCCTGTTGACTGAGTGTCGGTGGCAGCGCAGATGGCTTACTCAACTCTTCGTTACGGGTTAATTGCAGGATTTGCAGTTCGGTGTCGGCGTCGGGGTAATCAATTTCCAGGTGCATCAGGAATCGGTCAAGCTGCGCTTCCGGGAGAGGGTATGTGCCTTCCTGCTCCAGCGGGTTCTGCGTGGCCATAACCAGAAATAGTTCTGGCAGCGCATAGGTTTTGTTACCAACTGTGATCTGATGTTCAGCCATGGCTTCCAGCAGTGCAGATTGCACTTTAGCCGGTGCCCGGTTAATTTCGTCGGCCAGCACCAGATTGTGAAACAGTGGGCCTTGTTGAAATACAAACTGACCGGTTTCGGGTCGGTAGATATCCGTACCGGTTAAATCTGCAGGCAGTAAGTCAGGGGTAAACTGAACGCGGTGGAAGTCACCATCAATGCCTTTTGCTAACGCATTAATTGCGCGTGTTTTCGCCAATCCTGGCGGGCCTTCAACTAACAAGTGGCCATCGGCCAGCAGTGCGATCAGCATGTTAAGGGTTAATTGGGACTGACCGATAATTTGTGAATCAAGATAGGCGTGTAACTGCCTGAACTGCTCAGCTGCCATAGCGTTTTCTAACCTTGTTATCGTTATTGAACCACAGAGCCTATACTTATGGCTCCGCGGTGGGAATGAAGCTTTCTGACTGTTAAGTCAATATAAGGTTCCCTTATTCTGTTTCAAGCTACTTTTTCTCTTCAAGAGATTAATTGTTGCAAAATATTCTCCTGCGGATTTGCTATTTGTTTAATTGTTTGTAAAAATCGGCGCATTACTAACAGGTCAGACCACTACCAGGTCTCTAATAAGGGTTTAAAATAATGGCTAAACAGCAATCGGTTACAACGCGTGATGGCGATCGCATTGCCATTGTCGCTGGGCTTAGAACGCCCTTCGCAAAAATGGCGACTTATTTTCACGGTGTTCCAGCCGTAGATTTGGGCAAAATGGTGGTGAACGAGCTGTTGATTCGTAACGCAGTTGATCCCAAGTTGGTTGATCAACTGGTATACGGTCAGGTGGTACAAATGCCTGAAGCTCCTAACATTGCCCGAGAAATCGTACTGGGCACCGGCATGAATGTGCACACCGACGCCTACAGCGTATCACGCGCTTGTGCAACCAGCTTCCAATCTACGGTGAATATCGCAGAATCTATGATGGCTGGCACGGTAGAAGTGGGCGTTGCCGGTGGTGCTGACTCCACGTCTGTATCGCCAATTGGCGTGTCCAAAAAGTTAGCCCGTGCGCTGGTTGATTTGCAAAAGACTAAAACCCTGGGCCAAAAGTGGGCGGTATTAAAGCGCCTTGGCTTAAAGGATTTACTGCCAGTACCGCCGGCGGTTGCAGAATACTCAACCGGTCTGTCGATGGGACAAACTGCAGAGCAAATGGCCAAGACCCACGGTATTACCCGTGAAGCGCAGGATGAGCTGGCACACCGTTCTCACACTTTGGCAGCTCAAAGCTGGCAGGAAGGTAAATTGGCCAGTGAAGTGATGACTGCCTACGCAGAACCATTTAAAGGTGCGCTGGAGCAAGACAATAACATCCGTTTCGACTCAAAGCTGGAGGGCTATGCGAAGTTACGCCCGGTATTCGACCGTAAATACGGCTCAGTAACGGCGGCCAATGCAACACCATTAACCGACGGCGCATCAGCCGTACTGATGATGACCGAGAGCAAAGCAAAAGCCCTGGGTTACACCCCGCTTGGTTACATCAAGAGCTACGCGTTTGCCGCTATTGATGTATGGGAAGATATGCTGATGGGTCCATCCTATGCGTCACCTATAGCACTAGAGCGTGCTGGCATGACGCTAAACGATTTGACTCTTATTGAAATGCACGAGGCGTTTGCTGCTCAAACACTGGCTAACGTGAAGATGTTTGCCAGTGATAAATTTGCTCAGGAAAAACTGGGACGCAGCAAAGCCACCGGTGAAATCGATATGGACAAATTCAACGTGATGGGCAGCTCGATTGCCTATGGTCACCCGTTTGCAGCCACCGGTACGCGTATGATCACGCAAATGCTGAATGAATTGAACCGCCGTGGCGGTGGTACCGGATTGATTACTGCCTGTGCGGCAGGTGGTTTAGGCGCAGCTATGATTTTGGAGACAGCGTAATGACTGAACAAGCAGCAACCAGCGCATTTACTTTAAGCCGCGAGGACAACGGCATTGCCGTGCTCACGATGGATGTTCCGGGTGAGTCGATGAACACGCTGAAACAAGCATTCGGCGATGACATCACGAAGATCCTGGATGAAATTGAAGCAGACAACAGCATCAAAGGCGTGGTGTTGATCAGTGGCAAGCCGAGTTCTTTTGTAGCTGGCGCTGATATTACTATGCTAGACGCCTGCACAACGGCCGAGGAAGCTCAGGCTTTAGCAAAAGGTGGTCAGGACATTTTTGACCGTATCGAAAAGATGCGTGCGACCTTTGTTGCCGCCATTCACGGTCCGGCATTGGGCGGTGGTTTAGAACTGGCGTTAGCTTGTCACTACCGAGTATGTACCGACGCGCCAGCAACGCAACTCGGTGTGCCTGAAGTACAGCTTGGTCTATTACCGGGCAGTGGTGGAACACAGCGTTTACCGCGATTGGTCGGTATTCAACAAGCCATTAAAATGATGCTTACCGGTGGCGCTGTGCGTCCGAAGCAGGCTAAAAAATACGGCCTGGTCGATGACGTTGTTCCCCAGTCTGTATTACTAAAAGTGGCCAGCATTTTTGCAGCCAAAGGCAAGCCAAATCGCGAAATGCCGCAAAAAGGACTGGTCAATAAATTCCTTGAAGGCACTGGCCCGGGTCGCAATATTCTGTTTAACAAAGCGGCACAGCAAACTCAGTCAAAGACACGCGGGAATTACCCTGCGCCGCAGCAAATCCTTGATGTGGTTGCATTAGGCCTGAGCAAAGGCATGCGGGCAGGCCTCGAGGCCGAGGCAAAAGCGTTCGGTCAACTGGTCATGACGCCGGAATCAAAAC
>NZ_CFIDRX010000110.1:0-14838 GCF_984433645.1 Marisediminitalea sp. | reverse complement strand
ATCTCGTGTTGGTGGTGCGGCTCAAACGAAAATCGTTAAGAAGCTGGGTGGCGGTATCCGTCTTGCCCTGGCTCAGTATCGTGAATTGGCGGCATTCTCGCAGTTCGCATCTGACCTTGACGAAGCTACTCGTGCACAGCTTGAGCACGGTGAGCGCGTTACCGAACTAATGAAACAGAAGCAGTACACGCCACTGTCAGTGGGTGAGACTGGTGTTTCCCTGTTCGCGGTAGAAAAAGGCTTCCTGAAAGACGTGGAACTGAACAAGATCCTGGATTTCGAAGCGGCCTTACATTCATTCATGAACAGCGAATACGCTGATCTGATGAAGACTATCAATGAAACAGGTAACTACAACGATGACATTGAGTCTCAGTTGAATGACGCTTTAACTAAATTTAAAGCGACACAAACTTGGTAATCAATGGCTGGTGGTGAAAACCACCAGCACTACGTTGAGTAATCGGAGAGATAGTCATGGCCAGCGGTAAAGAGATAAAAGGTAAGATTGGGAGTATCAAGAATACTCAAAAGATTACCAGTGCGATGGAAATGGTTGCTGCGTCCAAAATGAAAAAGGCGCAGGAGCGCATGGCCTCCGGTCGTCCATATGCACAAAATATGCTTAAAGTGATTGGTCACATTGCTAACGGTAACCTTGAGTACCGCCATCCATATTTGGAAGAGCGTGAAGTCAAGCGTGTCGGTTACATTGTGATATCCACCGACCGTGGCTTGTGTGGTGGTTTGAACACCAACGAGTTTAAATTGGTTACCAAGGAAGTAAAAGCTTGGAAAGACCAAGGTGTCGAAGTGGACTTTGCAGCGCTAGGTTCAAAAGCATGTGCGTTCTTTAACCGATTTGGCGGTACTTTGCTTGCCGCAGAATCAGGTTTAGGTGACGCGCCTAAAATCAGCGACATTGTTGGCGTAGTACGCGTCATGCTGAAAGCCTTTGATGAAGGAAAACTGGATAAAGTATTTCTGGTTTTCAACGACTTCGTTAACACGATGTCACAACAGCCTGTAAGCAATCAATTATTGCCTTTGCCAAAGTCTGAAGACGAAGAGTTGAAGCATCGTTGGGATTACATCTACGAGCCGGATCCAAAACCCATTTTGGAAGCATTAATGGTTCGTTACATTGAATCCCAGGTGTACCAGGGTGTTGTAGAAAACGCCGCGTCCGAGCAAGCTGCTCGAATGGTTGCAATGAAAGCCGCAACCGATAACGCAGGCAATCTGATTGATGATCTTCAATTGGTATACAACAAAGCCCGTCAGGCCGCAATCACACAAGAAATTAGTGAGATTGTTGGTGGTGCAGCAGCGGTGTAGGCAAAGGTTTAGAAAAGATAATGAGGACAAATTATGAGTCAAGGTAAGGTCGTCCAAGTCATTGGCGCCGTTGTGGACATCGAGTTTCCACAAGACGCGGTTCCAAGGGTATATGACGCACTTAAAGTTACCGAAGGTGACTTGTCCGGGCTAACCCTGGAAGTGCAACAGCAATTAGGTGGCGGTGTCGTTCGTGGTATCGCTTTGGGTTCTACTGACGGTCTGCGTCGTGGTCTTACAGTTGAAAACTCTGGCAACCCAATCATGGTTCCAGTAGGTACAGCTACCCTGGGCCGCATCATGGATGTACTGGGTAACCCAATTGATGAAGCGGGCCCAATCGGTGAAGAAGAGCGTATGTCTATTCACCGTGAAGCGCCAAGCTATGAAGATCAATCAAGCTCGGTTGAACTGCTTGAAACTGGTATCAAGGTAATCGACCTGGTTTGCCCATTCGCTAAGGGTGGTAAAGTTGGTCTGTTCGGTGGTGCCGGTGTTGGTAAAACCGTAAATATGATGGAGCTTATCCGTAACATCGCTATCGAGCACAGCGGCTACTCAGTATTCGCAGGTGTTGGTGAGCGTACTCGTGAGGGTAACGACTTCTATCATGAAATGAACGAATCAAACGTACTTGATAAAGTATCGCTGGTTTACGGTCAGATGAATGAACCACCAGGTAACCGTCTTCGTGTTGCTCTGACTGGTCTGACGATGGCAGAGAAATTCCGTGACGAAGGTCGTGACGTACTGTTCTTCGTAGATAACATCTACCGTTACACACTGGCCGGTACTGAGGTATCAGCACTGTTAGGCCGTATGCCTTCAGCGGTAGGTTATCAGCCTACACTGGCTGAAGAAATGGGTGTGCTTCAGGAGCGTATCGCGTCTACTAAGACTGGTTCAATCACGTCAATCCAGGCGGTATACGTACCAGCCGATGACTTGACTGACCCGTCTCCGGCAACCACCTTTGCTCACTTAGATGCAACGGTAGTACTGTCACGTGATATCGCGTCTCTGGGTATTTACCCTGCGGTAGACCCACTGGATTCAACTTCACGTCAGTTGGACCCTCTGGTAATCGGTCAGGAACACTACGAAACTGCTCGTGGCGTTCAAACCGTACTACAGCGCTATAAAGAGCTGAAAGATATCATTGCGATTCTGGGTATGGACGAACTGTCTGACGAAGATAAACTGGTTGTAACACGCGCTCGTAAAATTCAGCGTTTCCTGTCTCAGCCGTTCTTCGTAGCAGAAGTATTCACTGGTTCTCCAGGTAAATACGTTTCTCTGAAAGACACCATCAGTGGCTTTAAAGGTATCCTGGAAGGTGAATATGATCACCTGCCAGAGCAAGCCTTCTACATGGTTGGTTCAATCGACGAAGCGCTGGAAAAAGCCAAGAAAGCTTAATGGCCCGGGGCTGTGTTGACGGCCCCTGACTTAAGCTAACGTACCTATTAGGAGGTTTACATGGCAGCAATGACAGTTCACTTAGATGTAGTAAGCGCAGAAGAGCAAATTTTCTCTGGTCGCGTTGAAACCATCCAGGTGACAGGTAGCGAAGGTGAACTGGGTATTTACCCTGGCCACGCGCCGCTCATCACTCCAATTAAACCTGGTATGGTGCGTTTGGTTAAACAGCACGGTGAAGAAGAAGTTATTTATGTTGCTGGTGGTGTACTTGAAGTACAACCTGGCAGTGTAACTGTTCTGGCCGATACGGCAGTAAGAGCAGAAGACTTGGATGAACAAGCTGCTGAAGAAGCTAAACGACGTGCAGAAGAGCACATCGCCAATCCAGGTGCTGACTTTAATTATGCAGAAGCCGCTCACGAGCTGGCAGAAGCTATTGCCCAGTTGCGATTAATTCAAAAACTGCGCAAGTAATTAGATTCAAACGATATTAAAAACCCAGGTTCGCCTGGGTTTTTTTATGCCTGCAATAAATAGAAAAAAAGCGTGCATTTCAACCTGAACTGTATAAATATACATATAATAAGCTCAGATATTGAACTCAAAGCGAAGTGAATGGAGTTAGGTAAAAGGCGCAACTGCCCGCATATCAAGCGATGTTTAGTTAAGCGGGAGACATAACCTTACCTATAGACACTTTGGTGTTGATAACTTTAAGCAAGGAACGTATATGGATACCCCAACCCCACTTTCGGCATCGTGTTTATGTGGTGCCGTTAAAATTAACGCCATCATAAAGTCACTGGAGATAGGCGTTTGTCACTGCGGCATGTGCAGACAATGGGCCGGTAGCCCCTACTTCGCCTTAGAGAGCGACAATGTCACTTTATCCGGTGACAGCGTGAAAGCCTATGATTCGTCCGAGTGGGCAGAACGCGGTTTTTGTGGAGATTGCGGTACTCACCTGTTCTACCGAATGAAAGGCAGTGAAACCTATTATCTCCCGGTAGGCTTGTTCCCAACGCATCAGGCTATGACGATGTCACACCAAATTTTTATAGACAGTAAACCCGAATATTACAGCTTTGAACAAAAAACAGTGTGTATGACAGGTGAGGAAGTGATGGCCCAATTTGCCGGAGATAACCAATCATGAGTACAGATACGCTTATTAATTATGTCGAATTGCCGTGCAGGGATATCCCCGCCACCAAAGCGTTCTTTGCTTCTGTTTTTAACTGGACTTACACCGATTACGGTGAGGAGTATTGTGAATTTCGTGACAAGGGAATAACAGGCGGCCTGTATAAAGCCGACATGGCTTCTCTCACGGCTACAGGCGCAACGTTATTAGTGTTCTACACTCCTGCCCTTGAAGAGACGCTAAACGCGGTAACGACTGCGGGAGGCATCATCATCAAGCCTATCTTTGCATTTCCCGGCGGTCGGCGGTTTCACTTTACTGAACCCAGTGGCAATGAATTCGCTGTGTGGTCAGATAAATAGCAAGTGTGCTTATGGGCGCACTCAGGCAATTCACATTCGTTAACAAACCAGTCGATGTCTGGTTTGTGCCAATGAATGTTTGACGTGTATAATTAGCGTTGCTTTATACACACAACCAACGTAATGAATAATAAAAATGTATTAATACATGTTTGGTTGCCGCCTTTACTATTTGTAATAGTTTGCCTAAGCCTCAACTACCTGGCTGGATCATTGGATTTAGCATACGTAGTGGATGAGCGTTCACAAAGGGATTTTAATGCTGCGCTGGGTATGCCGCTGATAATCGGCTATTTATGGCTGGCAATACGCATTATGCACCGACGTGCAGGTCGACGTATAGCTGACTTTCTGGTCAGCGTTAGACGCGTTGATGAGTATCCACAACACATTAAAAAGCTGGAGAAAAAGCTAATTACTCAGGTGGTGATTGCCAGTGCGCTGGCGATATCGATCACCATGATATACCTGACAACGGAAGGTTTGCTGGCACTGGATTTAAAGCCCGCCATTATATTGCTGAATGCAATCGCCGTCCCATTCTGGTTTTTTTTGTTTTTATTCATAATGCAGTCGGCGTCATTTACACGGTACATGTACCGGCATTTGGTGTTGCCCAGCATCACTCGAGAAACAAACTTTAGTCATTGTAAGGCGCTGTGCGATCTCGGGCTCAGTAACGTGAGTCTGGCACTCATGATGTTAATGCTGGTACCCATTTTTTGGCTGGGTAAACCTATTCCAGTGATCGATCTGCTGATTTTAATGGTAATGGTAGTGTTTATGCTGGCGTTACTGTTTTTGCCTGTGCTTAAAACGCTATGGTTAATGCGGACCTATCGGGCAAAAAATATTGCCTCAATAGAAACTGCTATAGAAGCCATCTTGGTAAAAAGGCGCAGCGGGCTCAACAATGAGCGCACTGCAGCACAACTTTATCGATTGAATCAACAGCTGGAAGATATGCGTCAATTCAGTTGCTGGCCAAGAGATATTGTGCAGAATATTAAGATATTTATTGTGTCGGCCGGTGTACCGACCAGCTGGTTGTTAATGGCCTGGTTTGTAAAGTAAAGGAGTACTCATGAAAGTCTATGGAGACAGCCGTTCAGGCAACTGTTACAAGATCCAACTGGTACTGGCATTGCTCGGAAAGCATTGCGAGTGGGTTGATGTGGATATCCTGAAAGGAGAAACACATACGGATGCGTTTATTGCTAAGAACCCGGTAGCCAAAATTCCATTGCTTGAACTCAGTGATGGACGATGTCTGAGTGAGTCGAATGCCATTATTAATTATCTCGCCGCAGGATCGACGCTGATCCCATCCAAGGCGTTTGACTACGCCAAAATGTTGCAGTGGCAATTCTTTGAACAGTACAGTCATGAGCCCGCGATTGCGGTTGCCAGATACATCAATGTGTTTCTTGGGCTTCCCGACGACAGAAAAGCCGAATTCGACGCTAAGCAGGAAGCCGGGCATAAAGCGCTTGCGGTTATGGAAACCCAACTCAACGAAACCCCATATTTGGTGGGTGACCACATCTCTCTTGCAGACATTTCCTTATATGCTTACACGCATGTCGCCCACGAAGGTGGCTTTGACCTTTCTGCATATCCTGGCATTCGTCGCTGGTTGGCTTTAATTGAAGAGCAGCGTGGCTACATGCCAATGGCACAGCGTCGTTAGTTGCCAGAAAACCGATACCACTGCTGCTTGAATGCATCTAGTAGCTGATACAGTGGCGCCGTGTCGGTACTCTCAATACATTGTAAGGTGAAGGCGACCGCCTCAAGTGTCGACAAGCCGTTCGATACCTGGGTTTTTCGGATTCCATACTGGCCATCTATATTGTCCGGTAGGCGATAAAACGGGTATTTATCTAACCATGGATTGCGTTTCCAAAGTCCGTAAGCCTGCTTCCAGCTTCCATCAATAACTATTAATCTTCTTATTTTACTGTAATTTTGCAGTTTGTAAGTACTTGTTAACTCGGTTGATTCCGGAGAAGGATAGAGTACGACTGTTGCGTCATCACATTCACTTAACGCTTCTCTGAGTGATTTAAAATCTTCTGCTACTTTGCCGGTGTAACAGTGAATATTTTGCAAAGAAAGCTGCAGGAGTTTGACTGTATTTTTAGCGTGAACGGCTTCTTTGAAATGCTGCAGTACGACGACCTCTGTCTGATTGTGAACAGGTTTAATATGTTCACACAGGCAGGTATTTAAAGGATAGTGACAACGGTGGCACTTTGCGCGCATACTACACCAGGTTATGGATCGAAATGTAGATTTTACCCCAACAGAACGTATATGGCATACCATCCGGCTGATTCCAGCTGGACGAGTTGCCGCATATGGGCAAGTAGCCGATTTAGCAGGCTTACCAGGACGGGCTCGCATGGTTGGGCGCAGTTTAAAAGCAGTGCCACCGCATGAAATCGTGCCCTGGTTCAGAGTACTGCGCAGTAATGGACAAATTGCTTTTCCGGTTGCCAGCGAGCACGCCAATGAGCAAATTGCCAGATTGCAGGAAGAAGGGGTGCTGGTGGTTAATCATCGCGTCGATATGAAACGTTACCAGTGGCAACCAGATTTACCAACGTTACTTTACCAGCTAGACTTTTAATATGAGGCTGTGCTGAAGGCACGCAGACTCAAGAAAGGAATCAATCAACGCTACTGTTCGAAACAGAAAAAGAAGATCTGTGAAACGGGTCCATTAATACACAAAGCCAGACAACAAGAAGTAGAACACATGTCAGTGATAACGATTGGAATTGAACAACTAGAAGTAGGGATGTACGTCCTTGAGATTGCAGAGCAACGCGCAGGTACAGTCCATATTAAAAGCCGTGGTCGCGTCACCAGTGAAGCTGCAATCAAAGAGTTAAAACGCAAAGGCATTACGCGTGTCGTTATTGAAACCGATGTTGAGTCCAATCCAACTGCCGGCGGTCAGCCGTTGCCTGCAAATCAGCACCTGGAAACCGCAGTCCCTGTAGAAAGAGAGTTGGTACGCGCAGAGAAGTTATATCAACAGGGCATAAAAATTCAGAAGAACCTCTACAAGGCAATTCAGAGTGGAACTGTTTTTGACGATTATGTGCCCAGAGAGTTTTCGACCGCGCTGGTTGGGTCGCTGGACCGCAATCCTGATGCTCTCTTGTTAATGACAAAAATCCGCGAAAAGGATTCTTACCTGCTAGAGCATTCACTAAATGTGGGTATTCTGCTGGCCAATTTCGGCCGTTTCTTAGGGCTGGAAGAACAGGAAGTTGAACAGTTGGCGTATAGCGGTCTGTTGCACGATCTCGGAAAAATAAAAATTGACGATGCAATCCTACATAAACCGGGTCGTTTAACTACCGAAGAAATGGAAGAAATGAAAAAACACGTGAATTATGGCGTGGAGTTTCTTCATCAAATGAAAATAGCCCCTTCTTTGATTAAATGGGTCAGTGAGCATCATGAGCGGTTAGACGGATTGGGTTATCCCGCACAGCTAAAAGCGGAAGATATCACCCAGCAAGGCCGTATGTTGGCCATCGTTGATATGTACGATGCGCTTACTGCAGATCGTTGTTACAAAGCCGGTATGTCGAGCCAGAAGGCATTACAGATATTACTCAAAGACAGTAAAAACAAACTGGACCCTGCTCTGCTTCAACAATTTATACGCTGCATGGGGATCTATCCCGTGGGCAGTTTGGTTGAATTATCAAACAGCAAAGTGGCGTTGGTTATGAAGCAAAATGAAAAGCAGCCACTTAAACCCCTGGTTCGCGTTTTCTATTCTACGGTTGGGAATCATTATCTGACACCAAAAGAGGTGAACCTGGCCACAGACGACAGAGTAAAAATTGAAAAAGCGGTCGTAGCATCTGACTATGGTATCGATATTAATCGCTTTTTTAATGAATCGGTGCTGCCTTAACGTCGTCTGTGCCTGTTAGTACAAATGTAGTGTCGCAAATAAATTACAGAGTGAGTGTAAAACTTTCCGCGTAGCGACACTACTCTCCTTTAAAACACTGTCTGGTGAATTAACGATATTCGCTTCAAACGCCTGTCTAGTCAGCTTTTATTCAGCTACTCAACACTAAATTACCCGTAACCAAAGCAGTTGGAACACAGCTTGCTGTAGGAATGAGTACGAATCAAAAGAATCGAGGTTTAAATGAAAAAGGTGATGATTGCAGGGGTAGTGGCTACTGCTCTGTTCGCAGGGGGTTGTGCAAACAGCAACAATACACAAAAAGGTGCTGCAATTGGCGCAGTTGCGGGCGCATTACTCGGTAAAGCAACGGGTGACAACGACAAAAGCCGTTACGCCTGGGGCGCAGTGGTAGGTGCTATTGCTGGTGGTGCGATCGGGAACTACATGGACAAGCAGGAAGAGGAATTACGCGCTGAGTTGGCTGACACGGGTGTGGATATCGTTCGGGAAGGTGATACTTTGCATTTGATCATGCCTGGCGATATTACGTTTGCAACAAACAGTGCTGCCATTAGCCCTAATTTTAATCCGGTGCTCAATGATGTCGCTACCGTACTGAACAACTACGAGAAAACTGTATTGATGATAAAGGGCCACACTGACGATACGGGGTCTGAAACCTATAACCAGGCGTTATCTGAACGTCGTGCCAATGCAGTAAAAAACCTGCTTGTTGCTTATAACGTCAACGCCCAACGGGTGACCACTGTTGGTATGGGGGAGTTTCAACCTAAGGTAGCAAATACCAGTGAGGCAAATCGACAGGCAAACCGCCGTGTGGAACTGTCGATTCAGCCAATCACAAACTAATGTTCTTTATCGGTGGCGGCCATTGATTCAATTTGCGCTGCCACCGATTTAGCCATCGCGTTTGGGATGGGAATAGTTAAGTGGTACTGCGCGATTTTCCATTCTCCGTCAACGTTTTCTAACACACCTGTGCCCCGGGTTGTGCCATAAGACGCGTTAGACAAGATTTCCATAAACCAGGCCACCTTGTGGTCATTAGAATAAAAAACTTCACGGGAAACAGGTGTATATGTCCAGCCTTTACCCTTGGAAAAATACGGCATAGCGTACTGTTTAAACTCATCAATAGACCAGTTCTCTCCCGCATCGGTACCAATAAATTTCGCATTCTTGGTATACAAATCGAAGTAGACCTCAGCATTCGCGGTTGCAGCTGAAGCATGGAGTGCATCAAGTGTTTGTTCAACACTGCGTGCTCCAGCCCATACAGTATTCGTAATACATAAAGCACATAAATATATGATAATTCGCATAAGTAATTTTTGAATTCACTAAGAATCTTAAATAATACCCTACCACACTCACAAAGTAGCAGTTAGCGTGTCAATGCCAAGTATTCCTGTCCTTTTTAAACTCATAGACCCTTGCGGCACATCAATAGTCGCTCAATTCTGCGGTCCGAATACTTGCAAAAATACATATATAAACTAATTTTTTAGATCAGGTGGTTGTTGCTACGTACATTTAAATTGCTTGTCTATTAAGGAGTTCTGTTCTCAATGAACTTTCTACTGAAGCTATCTGTTGCTCAGAAAATTTTTCTTATCCCCATTATTGGCGCGGTAAGTTTCATTACTTTTGTGGTTATCAACAGTATCGTCTCGTCTCAGAATGCCAGTCAGTTACAGGTGGCTAAAAATGTCGATTACCCAGCGCTTCAACTAAGTACCTCCGTGTTAACTAACATGGAAAAAGTCCGGGATACGTTGGCTTCATCGGTTACTACAGGCGATGTGGATGCCATTGATGTGGCAAGAGAAAAGGTTGATGCCGTGCTGGATGATTTACAGGCTATACGTCGCATTGACCCAAGCTTGTCGTCAGGGGTAACAACACTGCAGTCAACTTTCAGCGCGTACAGCGAGCAGGCGATAGAGGTGACTGCATCGATACTCAATGAAACTGCCGACTTCGCTACACTGGGTGACAAGTTGGAAGAGATGAATGCCAATTACGACAACGCCATCAGTCTTGTTAATCAGTTTATTGCAGCGCGGCAAAGTGCGTTTGAACAAGCGTTTTCTGAATACAACAGCGCTCAGGATTTCCTATTCTGGCTGGGTATTATTATGGGGGTTGTGACGACATTAATCCTGTTTGGTACAGCCTATCCGATAACCAGCGAAATCCGTGGCAATCTGACCCGAGTTGTTAAGTCATTACGGGATATTGCGCAGGAAGATGGTGATCTAACAATCAGAATCGAATCAAACGCTCAGGATGAAGTGGGCGACCTGGTACGCTACTTCAATCTATTCATGGAGAAACTGCAGAAGGTTGTTAAAGACATCGTACAAACCACCCTGCCACTATCGGATTTGGCTCAAAACCTGAGTCAGTTAACCGAGACAACGAATCGAAATATTGCCGATCAACAAGGCGCTGCAACGCAAGCTAAAAATGCGGTAGATGACATGAATCATTCCGTGGTTGCAGTTGCTGAAAGTGCTGCAGAAGCCGCACGGGCTGCCGACGAAGCAACGAATGCGTCAAATGAAGGTCAGTCAGTGGTAAATAGCACAGTACGTAGTATTCAGTCGTTGGCTAAAAATGTTGATGACAGCGCCCAGGTTATTCGCAAACTGGAGAATGACTCTAATCAGGTTGGTGTCGTGCTGGATGTTATTAAAGGCATTGCTGAGCAAACCAACTTACTGGCATTGAATGCCGCGATTGAAGCCGCTCGCGCAGGTGAGCAAGGCCGAGGGTTTGCAGTGGTTGCAGATGAAGTCCGGACGCTGGCTTCTAAAACTCAAAAATCGACCGAAGAAATCCAAACGACCATTGAGCAATTACAAAGTGCAGCAAGATCGGCTGTACAGGTAATGAGCTCAGGCACTGAACAAGCGGAAAGCAGTGTGAATGAAGCCAATAAAGCAGGCGAGAGCCTTAACGTCATTGCCGACACCATTGGCCGAATCAGCGCAATGAACGGTCAAATTGCCAGTACAACCGATAATCAGCAAGCCGTAGCAGAACAAATTGTTGGGTTCGTTGATGAGATTTATGCAAGAACCGATGAGACATCCAAAAACTCCGTACGACTTGCGTCTGCAAGTAGTGAACTCGCCAACCTGGCTAAAAATTTAGAAGGCATTGCGCGGCAGTTCAAAGTGTAGTCGAGCGAAAAATTCAACAGCCCGGGGATAACGGGTGAGCATAACAAAAGCGTTCGTTTAGACATCAAATCTACCTATATTTACGCGGGATTAAACTATGAAAAAATTGCTTATTGCCTCACTTTTAGCGGGGGGATTGCCAATTCACGCTAATGCAGAAGTGAACCTCAGTGGTTTTGCCAGCATTGTTGGCGGAACGTCAACTGACAGTGATGCTATCGTCAGAGGCTATGAAGACAGTATCGACTTTAAAGAACACTCGTTCTTTGCGCTGCAGGCATATTCCGATTTGGGTGATGGGTTGAGCGCCACTGCACAGATTCGCTCACGAGGGCGGGACGATTGGGAGCCGGAATTCACCTGGGCTTTCCTGTCTTACGAGATTTCGCCTTCCTGGCGTATACAGGCTGGTCGACAGCGTATCCCAATGTATCTGTATTCAGACTACCTTGATGTGTCTTATGCCTACCATTGGATAGCGCCGCCTGCTGAAGTGTACAAGGCGCCATTTGATTCAATTGACGGAATTTCTACTATTCACGATTTTACTGTCGGTGATGCCATGGTGAACTTCCGGTTGTACTACGGAAAAGAGGATTTCTCTACTGATACTGGTTCGTTTGAAATAGAAGATATTTTTAGTGCTGTAGCCAGCGTGAATTACGGCTGGTGGACATTCAGAACCAGTTATTTACAGTTTGATATCAGTGGTGATATTGGCGTTGGTGACTTAGTAACTGCGTGGCAGGCAACGCCTTATGCTGCTGTAGGCAATGAGCTGGATATCAATAATGATAGTTCAACTGCTTTCGAGATTGGGGTGATTTATGATAACCAGGACTGGTTATTTCTGGCCGAATATATCCCGTCTACTGTAGATGAAAGCATCGTTGGTGACTATAAACCCTGGATGGTGTCGGTAGGTAAACGTTTTGGCAGCTACATGGTTCATGCTACTGTGGGCGAAGATGTCAACGAGCCGTACCGTAAAGCCATTAATTCAGTGCCACTCGGTGTCGACCCGGGCCTTGATTTCTTATACCAGACAACCACTGCAGTATTGGACGAACGCGATTTTGAACTGCCATTCTACTCTGTCGGTCTGCGTTGGGATTTCCATGATTCTGCGGCGTTTAAATTTGAGTATACCGTATCAGAACAGTTGGACGGCAGTAATGCCGGTGCTGCCGAGATGGCGTTGGTAACAGTCTTTTAGGAGTTGATAATGGCTAAATATTCAATAAAAAACACGGTTACTGGCTTGGTGCTGTGCTGTGCAGCCATGTTGAGTTTCTCAACCAATGCGGCTGTTGCGGTTGTAGTTAACCCTGGGTTTGCAGACTCCCTAGATCAGGCCACGGTTGCGCAAATTTACCTGGGTAAAGATAAAACCCTTACGCCTTACATGCAAAGTGGCGGTACCGCTGACGAATTTATCGATAAAGTGCTTTCCCGTAATGCGAGTCAGTACAAAGCCTATTGGGCCAAGCTTGCTTTTACCGGCGGCGGACGACCACCCAAAGAGCTTGGCAGTGATGCTGAAGTGCTGAAAAAAGTAGCATCTTCCTCAGATGCTATTGGTTTCGTAGATGCCGGAGCAGTAGACGGTTCCGTGAAGGTATTGTTCAACCTCTGATACCTGCGTATGACAGGGGGAGACCCCTGTCATTCATGTTAAGTTACACCTTATGAAAAATCGTCGATTCACGCATGATCAGTTTGGGATCAAACAGGGTTTTGACTGCTAACGACTGACCATAGACGGCGTTGAGTATATGGCGTGCCGACATTTCGCCCATTTGGTAAATGGGGTTCTTCACCGTGGTTAACCGCGGGTAAACATGGTGTGCGAAAACGGCATCGTCGAAGCCGATAATCGACAAATCATAAGGGAGATTCATTCCAAGGTCCCTGGCACAACTCATAGCTCCTGAGGCCATCCAGTCGTTTGCACACACCAAGGCAGTAAATGGTTTATTCCGGGAGAGTAAGGTTTGCAGACCTTGTTTGCCGTCTTCTTCCTGATACCGGCCTTCGTAATAAAGTTGCTCTGACCAGGGAATGCCTGCTTCAGCCAGTGCTCGCCGATGCCCGGCAAGACGCAAACGCGCATCGCGTGCTTTTGAAGGTCCTGATATGCAGGCGATATTGGTATGGCCGAGCTCAATAAGATGCTGGGTTGCCAGGTAGCCACCGCGTTCGTTATCTAAGCAGACACAAGCACTTTCCAGCCCTTCAACTTGTCGGTTAACTACTGAAATCGGTACCCGGTTGGCATTAATTTCTCGCAGGTAATCATCGCTCATGGCTTCAACGTGCATGATCAGGGCATCACAGTTTCGACTGATCAAGAACTCAACGGCGTCTTTTTCTGTTTCCAGGTTATTGTGACCAACCGTGATGATAACGTGCTTATCCGCTTCACGCAGGGTAGATTCAACCGCCTGCATTAAGTCGCCAAAGAACGGAGAGTTTAATTCTGAAACCAGCACGCCAACACTGTCTGTGCGGCTGGTGGCCAGGGAACGAGCGACAGAGCTTGGACGGTAATTTAGCTCCTGCATGGCTTGTTCTACTTTTGCCCGCAGGTTTTCATTAACGGTCTTACGTCCGTTTAATACCCGGGATACAGTGGAAAGCGAAACACCGGCACGTTCCGCTACTTGGTATATTGTCGCCACGCTGACTCTCTGTTCTTTGTATTATTGGGCAGTTTACGGTCTCCACTGCGATTGTAAAGCGCCCGCATTCAGGTTTAATCTTTAGGCGAAAAGGCGACTTTTATACCGTCGCCGCATTTTCATCAGCCGCTCGTCGTTGCTGCAGGGTTTCTGTCAGTTCCTTTTGGCTGCTGTCGGTGAGTGGATAAAACAGGATCAACCCGGCGCCGGCAAATCCAAAGCAGGCAGGGATCCAACTCATCAATGACTGCATCCCGGGCAGCGAATTACTAATGGTCGAGGCGTCCATACCGTCATATCCGTATGCGCCGAGCACCAATAAAACTAAAGCGCCAGCGAATCCACCACCGGTTTTCTGTACAAAGGAACCCGCAGAATAGGTTAATCCGGTTGCCCGACGCCCGGTGCGCCATTCGTTATAATCCGCAGAATCTCCTAACATGGAGAAAAACAGGGTAGGCATAATGGCTGCAAAAAATTCAGCAGCACCACCCAAAAGAAACAGCGGTAATACGCCTTGTTCACCCATGGGTACCCAGTAGATTCCGGTGGTGATAATGCTACTTATCAATAACGACGCAATGAATAATTGTTTCCGGCCAAAACGCTTTGCCAGCCACGGGGTAGCAAAAGCCCCGGCGATAGACACCACCAGCAGCACAATAAAATATTGCCCGGTGAGCGATGCGTCGTTCAGGAAGTATTTGAAGTAATAAGCAATAACGCCGTAACGAATCCC
>NZ_CFIDRX010000109.1:0-14922 GCF_984433645.1 Marisediminitalea sp. | reverse complement strand
TACCCTATTGTGTTTACCAAGCACGCAGACACCGGCCAGTTTGTATGCTCGGCGCTAACCGGCTTTAGCGAAGGTGAAAACCTGTTCTGGCAGGAAGGTAGCTGGCAAGCGCTGTATATTCCGGCGCAAATTGAACGCCACCCGTTTTTTGTGGGCCAGGACACAGATGCACAAGGCAACGCGAAGCCGGTGATCTGTTTTGATGACGCGAGCCCGGCCATTGCTGACAAGGACGGCGACGCGTTATTCAATGAAGATGGCACGCCTACGTCGCTGCTGAACGAAAAACAACAGCTATTGGCTCAATTGCTGGACGGCGAACAGCAAACCCAGCAATTTATAGACGCGTTGCTGTCTCACTCACTTATTACCCCCATAAAGCTGGCAGTCACCTTTGCCGATGGCAGCGAGCATACAGTGCAGGGATTGTTTACTATCGACGAAGAAAAGTTATCGCAGTTGAGTGCAGAGGCCATCGCCAGTTTGCATGCCGGGCAATGGTTAGGCGCGATTTACACCCTGATCGCTTCCACTGCGCAAATTTACGCGCTCATTGACCGCAAAAACCAACGCATCGAGCATGGCAATGCCTGGTTTAGCTGAAGCGAATGCACCGATGGGTGCCATTCGGCTGCACTACGTAGGCCAAAGCCGTACGCCGTTATTGGTGGTGGATGATTTTCATCCGGCCCCCGATGCGCTGGTTGACGAAGCTTGCCAGGGGCAACCTTTTCAGAAGCTTAGCGACGATTTTTACCCCGGTGTAAGAAAGCCGCTGCCCGGGCACTACTCAGCTTTTCTGCGTAGTGCCCTGCCGGCGGTACTCTGGTTAGCCGGTGAAAACGACAGCGCGTTTTCGCTGTCGTTTGCCCAGTTTTCCATGGCAACGGCATCGCCCGAGAGCTTGAAACCGATTCAGCGCATTCCTCACATCGACTCCACCGTGAATAACGAGTGGGCGATGGTGCATTACCTGTTTGACAATCCAAAGGATGGCACTGCCTTCTACCGCCACAAAGAAACGGCACTGGAACGGCTGAATACCGCAGAACATACCCGCTATATGCAGATCCTGAAAAATCAGGCCACCACGGTGGGGCTGCCTCCGGCTGAGTACATTCAGGGTTCGACGGCACTGTTTGAGCAAACCGATAAAGTGGATGCAGTTTATAACCGCGCTATCTTCTATCCGGCCAACGTGTTTCATTCGGGGTGTATTCAGGTGGGAAGCGGTCTGAGTGACGACCCTGCCCGCGGGCGACTGACCGCGAATTGCTGTATTACTATTGCTGAATCGTAAAGCTAATAGGTAGCCCGCACGCCAACTACATAACGCGCGCCAGAGTCTTGCACTAGCAACAGCTGATTGTTAAAGCGGCCGTGCTTGTGCACGGTTTCATTAGTCAGGTTGATCCCTTCTGCATACAGGGTAACGCGACCGTTAAGCTGGTATGAGGCGCTGACATCCCACTGCTGATAGGGGTTAACAAAGGTCGGCTCGTTGCTTTGTGACTGCACCAGAGACTGTAAAAATCCGCCCCGCCGATTATATGCTACGCGCCATTGCAGTGGTCCTTTCTCGTAGAACAACACCAGATTGCCTGCCCCAGAGAGGCCGGTTAAGGCGAATTTAGTTTTAACGTCGTCCTTATCGAGTTCGGCGTTACTGCTTACCGCACTGACATTAGCCTGCACACCAAAACCGGAATCGCCAAAGGCGTGCTGCCAGCTTACCTCAACGCCGTCGACCATAGCAGTCTGGCCGTTTACCGGGCTAACAATATCAAATACTGCCGTACTGTCGGCCTCATCCGGCGCATTTGGGTCATCGCCGGTACTGGGATCCGTCACCCCAGGAAAGGGGACATCCTGGTTGGCACTTAAAATAAAGTTATCCACGTATTTACGGAATGCCGCGGCGGCAAGGTAGCTGTCTTTCTGATAATAATACTCTAACGCAATATCGAGGTTACGTGACTCGAACGGCTGCAGTAACGGGTTGCCCACCGAGGCACGTAAATCACCGCCTTGGCGAGTTGTGGTAAAGGTGATCCCCGGCGTCATCTGCGACAAGGTAGGGCGCGTAATACTGTGGGAATACGCGCCGCGCAAGACCCACTTATCGCGATAGGTTGCTTTTACCTGAATACTGGGTAGCCAGTTGGTGTAGGACTGCGAATAATTCACAGGCGCGGCCGCTCCCGTGATTGGCGCCAATTCGGTTTTGTCTAAGATCACTAACGAGTCCAACTGCTCGTTTACCCCGGACACCTCAACATCGGTATGAGCGAGCCGCAAGCCTGTGTGAGCCACCACAAACAACGACGAAAAATCCCATTCGTAAGTGAGATCAGCATATAGTGCGTAGGTTTTCTCGTTAATGACAAACGAGTTATTACGCCTCACAGCACTTAAATCAACGCCTCCCGCTTGCTCCAGAAAAGCAAACAGTTCAGGGCCATTGTGTCTTAACCACTGGTTGGGTATGCCATCATGTCCACTGACTTCATCCAGAAAATCGTCACCGGCGTTAAACAGGCTTTGAAAACTGTCGGGAATATCGGGCGTATCGAAATAACCGCAAAAAGCACAATGGCGTGCATTTAGTTCATTGTCGTAACGGGTGTTTTGCTTGGTTTGATCGGCCACCCGCCAACCAAAATCGAGTTGGGTGAGGCCGCCATTATTCAGCAGGTACCTTCCATCTACCTTCCACTGTTTCACCGTATCACTCACATCCCACCCGCGTTTTAGCATCACATGTGAACGACCATTCGCCGGATCCAGATAATCGCCAACACCGACGACTTCGCCCTCAGCGTTTACCTGTGTAGGGTTTGCAGTCTGGAACCCATAAATAGCCGGTAGCACCACATTGTTGGTGTGATCGAATGTAGACCGGTTCAGATACCCGATAAGCGACAGGGCATTCCCGCTGCCCTGCTTGTCCTGTGACGTAGCTCGCGACATTGAAACGTCGCTGTTCAGCGAGAGAAAATCGGTGACCTGCCAGTCGATGTTTATACCACCCGCATGCAATGTACTATCGCGGTTAAACGTACGCGCATGAAAATCTGTTGCATGGCCTTCCTGCTGGCTGAACTTCACCGCGGTGCCGTTATCATCCAGCTCTACAGCCTCAAGATTACTCGAAGTAAACCAGTGGCCCATGGACGTTGCAGAGGTATTTACGTCAAATCGCGACCCCAGATAATCAGCGGTAATATCGAGGGAATCATTAGGCCGGTATTGCAATACCAGGGTGCCGCCAGTGCGGGAGCGATCGTCAAAGCGCACCCGCTGATCGTAGTTTCTGGGGACGTATAATGTGTCAGTATCGCGGTTCAGCGAAGACGCGGGGACGTTGGTGTTTACCAGCCAGCCGTCTATTTGCGCTTCGTCGATGCGGGCATCGCGCTGATGATGAGTGAGCGACAATAACACCCCAAACTTATGATCCAGAAAGGTATTGCGCATTAACACCGAGCCTTGTGGAGTCCATTGGTCGGCGTTGTCATCGTACTGCATTTCAACGCTACCTGCGGCCCGCATACCACGGTACGACAGCGGTTTGTCGGTAATGATATCAATGGTCGCGCCAATTCCTCCAGACTGCTGCGATGCCTGATTTTGTTTGAAAACAGTGACGTTACTAACCAGCTCCGACGCCAGGGTGTCAAAACTGAATTCACGACCCAGGGTGTCGGTGGCCAGTTGCCGTCCATTAATAAGCACCCGGTTGAATTCGGGGCCGAAGCCTCGCACGGTGACATAACGTCCCTCGCCTTCCGCCCGATCAATGGCAACGCCTGATACCCGCTGAAGTGCTTCAGCCAGATTCTGGTCTGGAAATTTGCCCATTTCCACCGACTGAACGGTTTCCAGCAAATAGTCAGCGTCGCGTTTTATGGCCAGCGATTGTGCGGTTCTTGCTCGCAGCCCACGAACCTCAATGTACTCAACCAGCGCTTGCTGATCTTCCACCGGCACACTGAGTAAATCATCGCGCTTTGCAAACAGGTCTGAAATCCACCTGAACAGTCCGCTGCTCAATTCATCATCGGGCTTCACCGACACTTTTATGCGCCCGGAGTCGGTAACCTCAGCCATGAGGTCGGTGCCCGCCAACAACAGTGTGATTGCCTGTGCAACCGGATAAGTCCCCTTCACACTGTTGGCCATGCTGTGACGCACTTTGTTGTAAGGGAACACAATGGTGAGCTGGGCCTGATTTGCGAAGGCAATTAACGCTTCATCGGCAGGTTGCCGAGCAATATCGAATGAAATGGTTTGCGACTGCTGTGATTGAGGCGTAGTCGTTTGAGCAACGCTATCAGCCGACAGTGCAAGGTACACTGCCGCTGCAACAGGCGCCCAAAACAAGCCTTTCACACGATTCAAGTTAACCACCTGTTTACTGCATTTGGGCACACAATCGCCACATTTAGTTTGATTTTTACCAATTTTAGCTATTCGCACACGAGGCCGGCCTGACGACCAGATTGATGCGGACACAACCCTATAATAAGGCTGGGGTTTGTGTAAAGCAGGAATCACATTTTATTAACAATACCCATTATTCACCCCGATATGCAATTTTATCTATAATGCTATGGGGGAATTCATTTTGTTGGTCGTCCTATAGAGAGTAGTAGCAAAATAATAATGAAGATGTCAGTCGATAACACCATTCACAACGCCTACATGACGGCTCGAAACGGCATTGCAAAAATGCTGTCGAGACTTGTGCCGCCAAAAGAAGTGGACGACATTTTACAGGACACCTACGTACGATTATGTCAGGTGAAAGACACCAGCCATATTCGTGAACCTCGTTCTTTTTTGTATAAAACGGCGCGCAATCTTGCTTATGATCATCTTAAGCGTGCCGATGTCAGGTTAATCGATGATGCGATCGAGGCAATCGACCAGTTAGACAGTCAGCTAGACGAATTCGAAGACGAAACGTTACGCCAGACAGCCAGTCAGCAGGAGTTTGCGCATTTTTGTGACGCCGTTCGCTTGTTACCGCCACAGTGCCGCCGCGCATTTGTGCTGAAAAAAGTGTACGGACACACACAAAAAGCCATCGCATCTGAGTTAGGTATAAGTGAAAAAACAGTGGAAAAGCATATAGCTGAAGGTGTTAAACGCTGCACGTTACACATGCGAAAAGTGAAACAACGCGACGAAGGCGTGACAGGCGTGCGAGGTCAACACAATGGCTGAACAAAATGTAAATAATGTTGTGTCGTTGCACGGCGAAGACCGCATCATCGACGAAGCCAGCCTCTGGCTGGTAAAACTCGACAACGGCCTGTCTCAGCAGGAAGTGACGGCTTTAAAGCTGTGGCTGAAAACACCGGCTCATCAGGATACGTTTCTGGAAGTTGCCGCCTTGTGGGACAAAATGGAAGTACTCAGTAAATTAGCAGAAATAGTGCCGGCGCCGCGTTCACAGCGCAGTGTTATGCGCCCCTTGGCTATTGCTGCATCGTTTCTTTGCGTGGCGTTGCTGGGTTGGTTGGGACTCAGTGCCTGGCAACCGCCATCGCAATCTTTCGCTACCGTGCAATATCAGAACGCACTGAGCACCCAGGTGGGTGAAATGCGCGAGTTGATTTTAAGTGATGGCAGCAAGCTTACCCTTAACACTGATACCCAGGTGGCCGTTACCTACACCGACCGCCAGCGTCTGATTGAACTCAAACGCGGTGAGCTTCACATTGAAGTGGCCAAAGATACCAGCCGACCACTCAGTGTACTTGCTGATGGCCAGATGATTCAGGCGGTGGGTACGGCATTTAACGTTGAATGGGTAAACGATACGCTGGACTTACTGGTAACCGAAGGCCGGGTTCGGGTAGCGCCACAAACACAACCTGTAGAAGCACTTACACAATCGGTGGACGTGCGGTTACCGGCCAGTGCGCTATCTGTTTCGCAGGGGCATTATTCGACTCTGTCAGAGCCCGTTCAAAAAGTACGTCGCATAGACGATGAAGACTTACATGCTCAGGTATCCTGGCAGACAGGCAAATTAATTTTCCGCGGTGAATCTCTGGCCGAAGTGATTCGGGAAGTATCACGATATACGCCGCTGTCTATTGAGTTGGGAGATGCGTCACTAAAAGATATTCAGATTGCCGGCTTGTTTAAAGCCAACGATGTAGAAGGTTTGCTGGCCGCGCTGGCTGAGAACTTCCCATTGCGTTATGACTACACATCCAGCGATACGGTGGTGATTCACTCTCTGTAATGCTTTGTCTGTATTTTATTTTTCAAAGGCTATAAAAAAGGTGAGCACTTGCTCACCTTTTTTGATTCTGTCAGATTTTATTGTGCTGTCATATCGAAAAACAGCGCGTGAAATCCGGCCGTTTCGGACAACTCGACCTGTTCACCAGGCGCGAACGCTACACCATCACCGGCACCAACTGTTTCACCATTCACCAACGCAGTACCTTCAATAACCTGCAACCAGCCAATGCGTGATGACGGTAGTTCGTGTTGCCATGTCGTGTTGTCTAATAGACGTCCCGCATATACATCCGCATCCTGGTACAACGGCAGTGAAGCGGCCCTGCCTTGTTCGCTAAATATCAGGGTCAATTCGTTCGCGGCTTCCGACAGCGCTGGTATGTGTTGCTGTACATAACCAGGCGCAACGTTCTTTTTGTTTGGTACAACCCAAATTTGCAAAAACTCTACGGTATCGCTGTTACTGTGGTTGAATTCACTGTGACGGATACCCGTACCGGCCGTCATTTTCTGCACATCGCCCGGGCGGATGACCGATTCATTGCCTTCACTGTCTTTATGCGCCAAACCACCGCGCAGTACATAGGAAATGATTTCCATGTTGGCGTGCCCATGTTCAGCGAAGCCGCCACCCGGCTGCACGGTATCCTGATTAATGACGCGCAAAGGGCCGTGCCCCATATGGTCGGCGTCATAGTAGTGCCCGAATGAAAAACTGTGTTGTGACTGCAACCAGCCAATGTTGACCTTACCGCGTGCTTCAGCGTGACGAATTTGCATGATAATTCTCCTCAAAGTTGATGAGCTCAGTCTAGCAACCTCACCAAAAGAGACAATACAACCATTAAGAGATACACTGTCGCATATAACACAACAATAAAAGTGCCAGATGGATAAACTCACCGCAATGCGGGCCTTTATGACCGTAGCCGATCAGGGTAGCTTCGCAGCGGCGGCTCGGCAGCTTGGTCTGTCTCGTTCCCAGCTAAATCGCCAGGTGCTGTGGCTTGAAGATCACTTGCAAGTGACCCTATTCAACCGCACTACGCGGCGCGTGTCGTTAACTCACACAGGCCAGGCTTACCTTGAAAACATCGTACCATTGCTGGATAACCTGCACGACACTGAAGCACAGTTGCAACAAGGCCAAACCGGTTTACGTGGCGTAATAAAAGTAAACGCCCCTATGTCTTTTGGGTTGTCTCACCTCACCCCCGCCGTATTGGCATTTATGCAACAATACCCCGATATTCGGGTTCAGCTTGAACTCTCAGACGAAAAACGCGACCCGCTGTCGAATCAGTTTGATGTGACCTTGCGTATTGGCAAACCTGAGTCCAACCCCGCATTAATCGAGCACGATATTACATATACATCCCGCCGTATTGTCGCTTCTCCTGATTTTCTGGCGAAATACGGAGAGCCAACGGAGGTTAGTCAGTTAGCCACACTTCCCTGCTTACAATACGGAAGCCTGTTGCACGGCAATTACTGGGACCTGATGCACCAGCGCACCGCGATGCGGGTTAAAATTAACGGGGTACTGAGTTCCAACAACGGTGACGTCCTCAAACAAGCCGCGTTGCAAGGCAGAGGGTTAGCATTCCTTCCTACCTTCATTGTGGGTGATGCCATTGGTCAGGGGGCGTTAATACCCGTACTGGAAGCTTATCAACCTGAGAAACTGGTCATTTCGTTAATCTATCCGCCTAACCGACATATGGCGTTACGTTTGAGCGTGTTTGTGAAGTTTATGCAGGACGCGTTTGAGGATAATGATTTTATTGTTGGGTGATATCCCCATCCGGGATATTAAGTGCGGGGTTGTTTTTTGATCGCGGCCTTTTTGAGTAGGTCCCGGCTCGGAGGCCGGGATGACGGGGAGAGTTTGTTGTTCCGAATCAAAGCCAGAAGTTCCCGGAACAAGCCCGGGATGACGGGGGAGTGTGTTGTCCCGGAGTCGCGCAGCGATATCCGGGATCTTAAAATCGAAGTGCAGGTGGTTGTTGTTTTTAGATCGCGGCCTTTTTGGGTAGGTCCCGGCTCGAGGCCGGGATGACGGAGTGTTTGTCGTCCCGGAATCGCGCAGCGATATCCGGGATCTTAACATCGAAGTGCAGAGGTTGTTGTTTATAGATCGCGGCCTTTTTGGGTAGGTCCCGGGGCAAGCCAAGGTCCCGGAACGAGTCCGGGATGACGGGGAGTGGGGCGTATCAGCACCGCGATGGCATACCTCCATCGGTCGTCCCGGAGATCCCGGGACAAGCCCGGGATGACATTTATCCCCATCCGTCGTTCCGGAAAATGCGAAGCATTTATCCGGGATCTTGGAAACATCCAGCGGTGGTTGTTTTTAGATCACGGCCTGTTTGAATAGGTCCCGGGGCAAGCCCGGGATGACGGCATTTTATTATTCCGCGGCGTCGGGTGTAACCGCGTTGTGGTAGACGTCCTGAACGTCATCACAGTCGTTCAGCATATCCATGAACTTCTGGAACATGGGCATGTCGTCTTCGCTGATGTCCACATGTGTTTGTGGTACGAAGGTGATTTCTTCTACTTCGAAACTCAGCTCTGGGTAGGCGTCTAATAACGCAGTCTTTACTTTGAAGAACTCAGTGTTAGGTGCGTAAACTGAAATCTTGCCGTCTTCAGATTCAACATCTGTTACATCGACATCGGCTTCCATCAGGACTTCCAGTACCGCGTCTTCGTCTTCACCTTCGAACACAAAAATAGCCTGGTGATCGAACATATGCGACACCGCGCCCGGCGCGCCAATTTTTGCACCAGTCTTTGTGAAACAGTTACGTACGTCAGTGATGGTGCGATTGTTGTTGTCAGTCAGACAGTCAACAATAACCATGCAGTTACCCGGACCAAAGCCTTCGTAACGGGCTGGAACAAAGTCTTCACCTGCGCCGCCGGCAGCTTTATCAATCGCTTTGTCGATAACGTGCCCTGGAACCTGATCTTTCTTCGCTTTGTCCATCAAACGGCGAAGCGACAGGTTGGTGTCTGGATCGGTACCGCCGTTTTTCGCGCAGACGTAAATTTCTTTACCGTATTTAGAATACACCTTGGTTTTGGCGCCGGCGGTTTTTGCCATGGCCGCCTTTCTTACTTCAAATCTTAACAATCTCTACTTTCTGACTTCTGGTGTCGGCGTTCTGTAAAAGGCCCGAGTTTACCGATTTTTAGTGGTTATGGTAAGTGCTCTTTGGCCAAATAATCGTGTGACTGCATTTCCTGCAGACGACTTAAGCAGCGTCTGAACTCGAAGTTTAGCAGGCCTTCAGTGTAAAGGTTCTGCAGAGCGACCTCGGCAGACATGATCAGTTTTACGTGTCGCTCGTAAAATTCGTCGACCATGGCGATAAAGCGACGGGCAACGTCATCATTGTTTTGACCCATCTGCTTTACATTGGCCAGTAGCACAGTGTGATAGCATCGGCTCAACTCAATATAATCAGACTGACTACGCGGGCCTTCACATAGCTCTTTAAAGTCGATCATCAAGACACCATCGGCGTCGCGCACGGTTTGCAGCATGCGGTGATTGACTTCAATTTTTTCGCCCTGAGTACCTTCATCGGGCGCAAGCTGACCAAAGTAATCGTTCAAATTTACCGTAGCCTGTTCATCCAGCGGGTAATGATAAATCTCTGCCTGCTCCAGGGTACGCAAACGGTAATCAATGCCACTGTCGACATTCACCACTTTACACTGGGCGTTAATCAGTGCGATAGCCGGTAAGAATCGAGCGCGTTGCAGCCCGTTTCGATACAGTTCGTCGGGCACTATGTTCGACGTGGCTACCAGCACAATCCCCTGCGCAAACAGCGCTTCCATGAGCGTACCCAAAATCATGGCATCGGTAATATCAGAAACAAAAAACTCGTCGAAACAAATAATGCGCGTTTCGTCGGCCAGTTTTTTCGCCACAATTTTCAGCGGGTCCTGCTTCCCGCCAAGTAACTTCAACTCGTCGTGCACCCGGTGCATAAAGCGGTGAAAGTGCACGCGCATTTTCTTTTCGAACGGCAGGCAGTGGTAAAAGGTGTCAACCAGGTAGGTTTTACCCCGCCCAACGCCACCGTAAAAATAGATGCCTTTGATATTGGAATGCGATGCGGATTTTGCGCCGAAAATGGCCTTCATCTTTGAAGCCAGAGACGACTTGGGCATCCCTTGTAACATTAAGTCGTCGTATAAGCGCTGCAATTCACGTACGGCATTTTCTTGTGCAGGGTCGAACTTAAAATCATCCCGTTCAAGATCTTGTTGGTATTTTTCCCACGGCGTCATCGCCTGTTTTACTCCTCGAGAACCACGAATTAAATCTAAGCGCTTGAAAAGCGTAATTATGCCCCGAATTCAGGCCGAATACCAATTCACCGCCGTTATTTTAAGCAGTCTGTTCAACATCTATGGCTTCCGCGGCGCGCTTGCGTGATAATTGGGGCCGATACATTTTGCCACAAACTGTCTGAGCAAAGTGACGCGGGTCTTGCTATAGTCTGCAATAGCAACAGTGAACGCTGCGCAAGCAGTTACCGGGTCCACCTGATAACACAGGCCCGGTCTTTGAAACAACGGAGAAAAGAATGGAAGTTGTCATTCCCTTAGCAATGCTGGTAATTGGTTTGATTATTGGTTTTTTTGTCGCTCGCTATGTCTTTACCAAAGAAGGCGCAGTGAAAGCCAATGCGGCAGCGGAAAAAGCCATGAAGGAACTGTTGGCGCAACAAGCTCAACATCATTTGTTTCAGGTAAAACAATCCATTGAGGGACTTGAAAAACAATGTTCTGACCTTAAACAGAGTGTAGCGGACTACGAAACCCTGCTGGAGTCTGACAACAGCGACGACACCCCGGCAGTGCCGTTTTTTGGTGAACATACTACCGCTTATTTACGTAACAACATTAAAGGTACAGAAAAATCTAAACAATCTGCGAACAGTGACACCCAACCCCGTGACTTCGCAGGCCAAAGTTCAGGACTGTTTGTCGGCGCAAACGCACCATCTAACGCAGACAAAGAATAACCCCGGGAACTTTTCCAATAGTCACAGAGTCTTTGGGTAGGTAGTTGCAAGAACGCAATGAGACTAGGAGTTATGTGTCTATGAATAAGTCTTTTCGAAAGCTTGTCGTGGTATCGGGTATTGTTGTCAGTACTCTTGGTATGTCGGTATCCACGCAAGCTGCGCTTCCCTTCTTTGGCGATAGTAAAAAAGAAGTCCCCACCCTGGCCCCAATGCTTGAAGAAGCCATGCCTGCGGTTGTGAGTATTGCGGTAGAAGGAACCCAAACCTCACGTCAGCAGGTGCCAGAAATGTTTCGTTACTTTTTTGGCGGGCCGTCTGAACAGGTTCAGGAACGTCCTTTCCGTGGTTTAGGTTCTGGTGTCATTATTGATGCCAAAAAGGGCTATGTGGTCACCAATGCTCACGTTGTCGCTAACGCCGACGAAATTACCGTGAAGCTGACTGATGGCCGTGAGTTCATCGCCAAAAAATTAGGCGCTGACGAGCAAAGCGACATTGCCATTCTTCAAATTGAATCTGATGATCTAACCGCTCTGCCACTGGCAGACTCTGATGAGGTACGCGTGGGTGACTTTGTGGTTGCCATTGGTAACCCTTTTGGCCTGTCTCAAACAGTGACCTCTGGTATTGTCAGCGCATTGGGTCGCTCTGGCCTTAATATAGGCGGTTATGAAGACTTTATTCAAACCGACGCCGCCATTAACCGAGGTAACTCAGGTGGTGCACTGGTTAACCTGCACGGTGAATTGGTAGGCATTAACACCGCTATCTTCGGGCCAAACGGTGGCAACGTAGGTATCGGTTTTGCGATCCCGGCCAACATGATGAAGAGCCTGGTGGATCAAATCGTTGAAT
The DNA here is from genome assembly GCF_984433645.1 of Marisediminitalea sp. Classification (NCBI taxonomy): domain Bacteria; kingdom Pseudomonadati; phylum Pseudomonadota; class Gammaproteobacteria; order Alteromonadales; family Alteromonadaceae; genus Marisediminitalea; species Marisediminitalea sp. Next base: position 2,755 of record NZ_CFIDRX010000109.1, on the reverse strand, counting down.
ACGGTGAAGTGCGTCGTGGCCAGCTCGGCATTATTGGTAGCAATGTCGACCAGGGCCTCGCGGAAGCCATGAACTCCGAGTTCAACAAAGGCGCGTTTGTCAGTGAAGTGCAACCGGACTCAGCAGCAGAGAAAGGCGGCATTCAGGCCGGTGACATCATTATTGCGGTTAATGGCAAAGATCTCACAAGCTTTGCAGAGCTGCGCGCCAAGATAGCCAGCATGGGAGCAGGTGCAGAAGTTGAGCTAACCGTCATTCGCAAGGGTGAGCGCCTGAAGCTGGATGTGGTTCTTGACGACGCTGCTAAAGCAGAGGTGGTGGCTAAACAAATTCACCCGGCCCTTGAAGGTGCAACGCTGGTTAACGGTGAAGACGCCGGCGGTAACCCGGGTGTTGAAGTGAGTAACGTGGAAGAGAATTCTCCAGCCGCGCGTATTGGCTTGCAGGAAGGAGATGTGATCCTGAGTGTAGGTCGCGGTCGTGTGACCAACGTGGCGGAATTCCGCGAGATACTCGATGGTGCCAAGGGCGTTATTGCCCTGAATGTTCGCCGCGGCAATGCGTCACTTTACGTGGTGATCCGCTAACCGGCGCGGGACTCGCCAGATAAAACGACAGGCGGTGAGCTGCTAACGCAGCCACCGCCTTTTTATTTGTGCACAGTATTGGCGTAAAATGCTATCCTAATCACATTGTTATGAAATCCGGGATTTAGTGTTTAACTCCCCTCAACCTGAATTTGAGTCATTGTGTCGAGCAGGCAACTACTAGTTTTTATATTTCGTTCTGTCTTTTTAGGCCTGGTTGTTGCGGCGCTTATTTTGCTGCTGGTACCGGACCTTCGCCGTGGTGCGGGCTTTGGTGACAACTGGTTTTCTTCGAAATCGCCTGCCGCAAGCAGAGAAACTTACTATCCAGCGCTAAGTCGTTCAGCCCCAGCGGTTGTGAATATCTACAGCGTCAGTATTGAAAATAACTATTATCAGCCCCGTCAACGCACCAGCTTGGGCTCTGGTGTGATCATGACAGAATCGGGTTATATCATTACCTGTCACCACGTGATCAAAGACGCCGACAGCATTTTTGTCGCGCTCCAGGATAACCGGGTAGCACAGGCGCAGATTGTAGGCACAGACCAGCTTACCGACCTTGCCGTTTTAAAGGTCAATGAAGACAACCTGCATGTGATACCGCAACTGGAAGAAACCGACCTTCGCGTGGGTGATGTGGTAATGGCCATTGGTAACCCCTACAACCTGGGCCAGACCATTACACAAGGTATTGTAAGTCGCGCCGGACGCACCGGCCTGTCTAACTTTGTCGACTTCATTCAAACCGATGCGGTACTCAACCAGGGCAATTCTGGTGGTGCATTGGTAGACTCCAATGGTTATTTGGTGGGTATCACCAACGCCAATTTCCAGGTACGTGACGAGCGTCGCGGCACCTATATCGTCGACGGCATCAACTTCGCGGTGCCCTATGAACTGGCTAAGCGCGTAATGGAAGACATTATTACCAATGGCAAAGTCACCCGCGGCCAATTAGGCTTCGTAGGCGAAGAGTTACGCGGTCGCCCTGGTATTGAGGTTAAAGCTGTTGCTCAGAACTCCCCCGCCGCCATTGCCGGCCTTCAGCCAGGCGATATCATCATGGCCATCGACGGCATCCGACTGGAAAGCGCATCTAAAACGCTGGACATGATTGCCGAAACCCAGCCAGGCACTGTGCTTGAAATGGAAATCAGCCGTAACGCCCGCACCATTACCATGCAGGTCACCGTCGCCGAGTTGATGGTGCCTCAGTAATAGATTACGCACTTCGATTTTAAGATCCCGGATAAATGTCATCCCGGCCCCCGTGCCGGGATCTCCGGGACGACGAATGGGGATAAATGTCATCCCGGCCCCCGAGCCGGGATCTTCGGGACGACGGATGTCGAATAAATAAAGAGCCCCGTCATCCCGGACTTGTTCCGGGACCTCGACTTGTTCCGGGACCTACTCAAAAAGGCCGAGATTTTAAACGCCAAACACTGCTTAAAGGGTACTAAGATCCCGGATAAATGCTGCGCATTTTCCGGGACGACGGATGGGAATAAATGCTGCGCGTTTTCCGGGACGACGGATGTCGTATAAAAAAGAAACGTCATCCCGGCCCCCGAGCCGGGACCTACTCAAAAAGGCCGTGATTTAAAAACAGCCTCGCTCCTACTCGCTGGCGCGAGTTACGTTGGCGCCTAAACCGCCCAGCTTTTGTTCGATAGCCTCATAGCCACGATCCAGGTGATAGATTCGGCTGATATGGGTTTCGCCGTCGGCAACCAGGCCAGCGATGATCAGACTGGCGGAAGCGCGTAAATCGGTCGCCATGACCGGTGCGCCTTTCAATACAGACTCGCCTTTACTCACTGCACTGTTGGTTTCCAGCTCGATTTCCGCCCCCATGCGTTGCAACTCAGGTACGTGCATAAAGCGGTTTTCAAAGATGGTTTCGGTGATTACACCAGTCCCTTTCGCCACAGCGTTCAGCGCCACAAACTGCGCTTGCATATCGGTTGGGAAACCCGGATGCGGTGCGGTTTTTACCTTCACGGCGGTTAAGGTTTTGCCGCGCATATCCAGCTCAATCCAGTCTTCACCGGTTGTTACAGTAGCGCCGGCTTGTTGCAGCTTAGACAGCACGGCATCCAGTGTTTCTGGCGCGGCTTTTAAACAACGTACATGACCGCCAGTGACAGCGGCAGCAACCAGAT
>NZ_CFIDRX010000108.1:0-14973 GCF_984433645.1 Marisediminitalea sp. | reverse complement strand
TTGTTCTCGAGTCAACGAGGATAGAGGATTTTCAATGCTAGTTAAGACTGGACCTACATCTGATTTAACCTGAGTTGGGGAGAAGTTTTTATCTACCTTATGATTTTTGTTCTTTAACTTCTTTTTCTTCGCGTCACGCCTTGTTTTACTTTTTTTACTCATGGCATTCCTTTCGAGTATTTCCTTAAGGATACTATCGTAAATGACTAAACCTGTTGTGTACACCTAGATGAAACAGAGTGTACACATGTGTACGGTTACATGTGATTTCCTTGGTTTGCTAGATAGTTGCTGTCATCACTGAGGCCATCCCCATCGCTATAAATACACGACTTATCTTTAAGCAATAGGTTTAGGGCTAATCCATTGCTATATTTAAGCGATTATAATTTTACAAGTTGTGCCCTAATGAATGTGTCAACACGAATTACGCCCGTTTTACTTGCGCTTAGCGCCTTAGCATTAACTGCATGTACCAATAATCCAACTCAGAAGTCTGCTGCTACTCACGCACAAACTACAGAGCCTGCATTTGAGGTTAAATACGAAAAATTCGTGCTCGACAATGGTTTGGAAGTGGTCTTCCATCAGGACGATTCCGACCCGGTTACGGCAGTGGCATTAACTTTCCACGTGGGATCGGCCCGAGAACTGGAAGGGCGCACCGGATTTGCTCACCTATTCGAACATTTGCTCTTTTTAGAGTCTGAAAACCTAGGTAAAGGTGGTTTGGACAAAATGAGTTCGCGTATTGGCGGCTCTGGCGCCAATGGCTCGACCAGCCGTGACCGCACCAACTACTTTCAAACCGTGCCAAACGACGCACTGGAAAAAATGATCTGGGCTGAAGCCGACAAGCTGGGCTTTTTCATTAATACGGTCACCGAAGAGGTACTGGCGAAAGAAAAGCAGGTAGTGAAGAACGAAAAGCGCCAGGGCACAGACAATCGCCCCTATGGCCATGCAAATTACGTGGTAGGTAAAAACCTCTACCCCGCTGATCACCCTTACAACTGGCAGGTAATTGGCTCGTTGGAAGATTTGCAAAACGCGACGTTGCAGGATGTAAAAGACTTCTACAACAAGTGGTATGTGCCCAATAACGCCACACTGGTGATTGCCGGTGATTTTGACCCGAAGCAGGCGAAAGCCTGGGTACACAAGTACTTCGACGAAATCCCTCGTGGTGAGGAAATCACGCCGCTAGCAGACAGACCCGCAACGCTCGACAAAACGGTTAAGCGATACTACGAAGATAACTTTGCGCAGCTGCCTGAGCTACGTCTTGTGTGGCCGGGTGTCGATTTGTATCACCCCGATGCCTATGCACTGGATATTTTGATGACATTGCTGTCTGAGGGTAAAAGCGCACCGCTCAACAAAGTGATTGTGGAAGACAAACAGCTCACGTCGGGGGTGAGCATGTATAACCGCAACTCTGAACTAGCCGGTGAAATTATGCTGATCACGCGTGCGTATCCGGGTACACCCCTTGATGATGTCTATGCAGGCGTCGAACAGGCTTTTGCGCAATTTGAACAAACTGGGATCAGCGATGAAGATCTGACGCGCATAAAAGCAGGCATTGAAACCGACTATTACGCGAATCTGTCGAGCGTACTTGGTAAGGCATTTCAGTTAGCGCAATATAACATTTTTGCTGATGATCCGGGCTACATAAACCGTGAATTGCAGCGCTATTTGTCGGTAACAAACAAAGACATTCAACGGGTTTACCAGCAATACCTGAAAGGAAAGCCGTTCATTGCGACCAGCTTTGTGCCCAAGGGGCAGAGCGAGCTGATGTTAGCCGGCTCAACACCTGCCGAAGTGGTTGAAGAAAAAATAGTGGCGGAAGGTCGCGGCGAGTCATTTAACCTGAGCGAAGGTGCTGGTTATACCAAAACGCCCACACGCTTTGATCGTACCATTGAGCCTCCTTACGGAGATTTGCCCGTGCCTGCTGTGCCAGCGGTGTGGCAGTCTGAACTAGACAATGGTCTGGGCATTTACGGTATCGAAACCCGAGAATTACCTCTGGTGGATTTTGAACTGACCTTTAAAGGCGGTTTGATGCTGGAGCAGAGCGACAAAGTCGGTGTATCCAGCTTGCTGGCGACCTTAATGCAAAAAGGCACTGCAACCAAAACGCCGGAAGCACTGGAGAAAGCCATTGAATTACTTGGTGCAGACATCAGCGTGTACAGCGGACAGCAGTCGATTACAATTTCCGGTACCACGTTAGCTAAACACTACAATGAGACCATTGCCCTGGTGTCAGAAATGCTATTGGAACCGCGTTGGGACGAAAAAGAGTTTGAGCTGGCAAAACAGGAAGCGCTGAGCACGATTGCTCAGCAACGTGCTAACCCTAGCAGTATTGCTGACAACCAGTATTACACGCTGTTGTTTGGCGAAGATCACATCCTGTCGAATAATCCATTGGGCACTGTGGAGTCGGTTAACGCTATTACCCTTGACGACCTGAAGCAGTATTATGCGGCGTACTTGTCGCCCACTGTGGCCAGTTTTCATGTTGTGGGGGCGGTCGACGCCAACACAGTTACTGCATCATTACAGCCGTTAAATGCTGCCTGGCCGGCAAAACCGGTGACGCTGCCGGCTTTTGAAAGCCCATCTCACCCTGAGTCGGCACTCTATTTCTACGATGTCCCTGGTGCAAAACAGTCCGAATTACGCTTTGGTTATCTGGCACTGGCAGAAACCGATCCGGACTTTTACCCAGCTACATTAATGAACTACAAGCTGGGTGGCGGCGGATTTGCCTCGCGTCTTATGCAAACGCTTCGCGAGGGTAAAGGGTATACCTATGGTGTGCGTTCGGGCTTTAGTGGTACCGACATACCCGGGCCATTTACTATTTCGTCGGGTGTTCGCACTAACGTGACTTATGAGTCAGCGGCTTTGGTGAAAGAAATCCTGGCTGATTATGGCGATACGTTTACAGAGCAGGATCTGGAAAATACGAAAAGTTACTTTATAAAAAGTGCGGCGCGTCAGTTTGAAACCGGGAATGCTAAATTGGCCATGTTAGAGAAAGTGAGTCGTTATGGCTGGCAAGCTGATTATGTAAAACAACGCATGACGCTGGTTCAGAACATAACCCAACAAGACATTGCCAAACTGGCCAGCCAGTATGCTGATCCCGATAAGCTGATCTGGTTAGTGGTAGGAGACGCTGAAACACAAATGCCAAGACTCACCGAGCTTGGTTTAGGTAAACCCGTTTTGTTGAATCCGAAACACTAGCCCTCGGGGCTTACCCCATATAGATAAAACTAAAGCGTCGCATTGAGCGGCGCTTTTTCGTTCTATTCCCGCGAAGTACGACCAAGTTATGAGAAATATACTGCTAAGATGCAATGAAAGTTTCGCATTTGAACTGCTATGTTAGTTACTGAAGTACATCATTAAAATCTACTTTTATCGCTGCGAGCTTGTCTTATACTGCGGCATAAAGTGCTATTGACCGTGTCCGCGCAACAATTTTCTTTCCACATCATATAAATATTAATTATAAGTAAAATGCATTCCATAAATGAAATATAAGGCCCGACCTTGCAATTTTTGCTTTCATTTTCGATTTTATTTATGCATTATTGGCGAAAGCCGTAGTCCTTTCCAATAAAAACCACAAGAACGGGAAGATTACATAATTGTTATTCATAAGTGAGCTTTATAGTAAGGTCGCTTTACAATTTTGTAGTTAATGGATTAAAGCATCTTGTGGCAGCAAATAAATACTGACTTAGCCGACGTACCTGTACGCGCGGTTAGGGACCTTTTTGCCCGGAGGAGAGGAGAATACCCTTGCAACTCTTAGTACTAAACGAAGCAAAGCACGCTGTGGATTCAGCGGTAGTGGAGCGTCGGTGCGCGGTAACACCAAACACCGTAATGCGACTTAGCCGAATGGGGCTGGACGTTGTGATTGAATCTGATGCCGGCGTGCGTTCAGGTTACACCAACGACGCCTATGCCGAGCAAGGCGCAACAATCATTGACGATGGTGTTGAAGCATTGTCGGGTGCAGACATTGTGCTCTATGTGAATCGCCCATCAGAAGCACATCTGGCCAAACTCAGTGAAAACACCCTGGTGATTGGTCATATTGATCCCTTCTTTCAACAGTCGCTGGTAGAGCAACTTGCTGCCAAGCAGGTATCTACGCTGTCGGTTGAAATGATCCCGCGCTCTTCGCGAGCGCAGAAAATGGATGCCCTGAGTTCACAAGCCAGCTTAGCCGGCTATGTCATGATGCTGCAGGCTGCCAATAACCTTCCCAGCATTTTGCCGATGATGATGACGCCGTCCGGTACCATTAAACCGGCCAAGGTCTTTATTATTGGTGCAGGTGTGGCAGGTCTTCAGGCTATTGCTACCGCGAAGCGCATGGGCGCAAACGTGCTGGCGTATGACACTCGCCCGGTTGTCGCCGAGCAGGTTGAGTCGCTGGGCGGCAAGTTCCTGAAAATCGATATTGGCGAGACCGGTCAAACCAAAGACGGTTATGCTAAAGAGCTGACCGACGAACAAAAAGCCAAGCAACAGGAAGCACAGCGCGATGCGATTGCAGATTCCGACATTGTGATCACAACAGCACAGTTGTTCGGTCGCAAACCGCCGGTACTTATTCGTAAAGAAACACTGGCGCTGATGAAACCTGGCAGCGTCGTAGTGGATATGGCCGCACAGTCTGGCGGTAACGTTGAAGGTTCAGTAGCAGGTGAAACTGTGCAGGTAGAAGGCGTAACGGTAATTGGTACCGGACACTGGAGCCAGCAAGTGGCCACCGACGCCACCGACATGTACGCCAACAACCTGTTTAATCTGATTGATGAGTTCTTTAACAGCGAATCCAAGCAGTTTGAACTGAATCTGGAAGACGAAATTCTGGCCCAAAGTGTGATCACACACGGCGGCGCAGTAATCAATGACATGCTGAAAAATGCTTACGGGGGGCAATAACTCATGGAAACTATTTACCTGATTTTTATTGTTTTACTGGCCGCATTCTTAGGCTTTGAACTGATTCGTAAAGTGCCGGCTACCTTGCACACCCCATTGATGTCAGGCTCTAACGCAATCTCTGGTATCACGCTGGTAGGTGCATTAGTAGCGTCTGGTGCTGAAAATGACACATTAACAACGGTTTTGGGCACTGCGGCAGTTGCGCTGGCAAGTATCAACGTGGTGGGGGGTTACATGGTAACCGACCGCATGTTGGGCATGTTCAAGAAAAAACAAGGCAAGTAAGGAGATTATGCTGTGAGTAATAATGCAATGATCATCAATCTTGCCTACATAGTGGCAACCACCCTGTTTATTCTGGGCTTAAAGCTGTTAAGTCATCCGGGCACGGCCCGTCGCGGTAACTTTGTGTCTGCCATTGGTATGTTTATCGCTGTTGTGGTTACCCTGATCGATCAGCAGATCATCAGCTACCACTGGATCCTATTGGGCTTCTTGCTGGGCGGCGCCTATGGTGCGTGGAAAGCCAAGAAAGTCGAAATGACGCAAATGCCGGAAATGGTCTCGCTGTTTAACGGTTTCGGTGGCTTAGCATCACTGTTGTTAGGCTGGGCAACTGTAAGCGGTATGAATCAACTTACCATGGCCACCACAGATGAACTGGTATTTGTCACTATTTTCCTGACTATCCTGATCGGTGGTGTCACGTTCTCGGGCTCAATAATTGCCTGGGGTAAGTTGTCAGGCAAAATGTCATCGAAGGCATTCATCTTCACGGGTCTGCGCGAACTTAGCATTCTGCACTTACTTGGCTTTGTTGCGGTTGGCTATTTGTTTGCTACCGAGCCTTCCAATGAATTGTGGCTGTATGTAGCAATAGGTCTGGCCTTGAGCTTTGGCGTGTGGGCAACCATTTCAATTGGTGGCGCGGATATGCCGGTTGTTATTGCACTGCTGAACTCGTATTCAGGGGTAGCAGCCTGTGCCGCAGGTCTGGCTGTAGCAAATACAATTCTGATTGTTACCGGTTTGCTGGTGGGCGCGTCTGGCTTGATACTGACCAACATCATGTGTAAAGCCATGAACCGCTCGCTAATGAACGTATTACTGTCAGGGTTTGCCAAGCCGGTTGAGATGGGTGAAGCCATCGAAGGTGAAGTGAAAATCATGGCAGCGCAGGACGCATTCTATGTACTGGAAGCCGCGCAATCTGTGTTGGTTGTGCCTGGCTATGGTATGGCCGTTGCTCAGGCCCAGCACGCTGTGCGCGAACTGCAATCGCTGCTGGAAGAGAACAATTGTACGGTTGAGTACGCCATTCATCCGGTTGCCGGTCGTATGCCTGGTCACATGAACGTATTGCTGGCTGAAGCTGACGTGCCTTACGATCTGCTGTGCGAAATGGACGATGTGAATCCGCGTATGGAAAACTACGACGTGGTAATTGTTATTGGTGCTAACGACGTAGTTAACCCGGCAGCAAAAGAAATGAAAGGCAGCCCGATTTACGGCATGCCGGTTATCGAGGTGTATCGCGCGAAAACGGTATTTGTGCTGAAACGTTCAGCCAATGCGGGCTTTGCCGGCGTCGACAACCCGCTGTTCTTCAAAGACAACACTCGTATGGTGTTGGGTGATGCGAAAGATACTATTAACAGTATCATTCGTGAGTTCGGCGACGAATAGTAAATACTTACTTTCGAAAAAGAGCCATGCTATATGCATGGCTTTTTTATGCGTGTTGCGCCATCAGTAACGTGGCGGATACAGCTTGCTTCCATTGTGCCAATCGTTGCTGACGTTGTTCATCGTTACCTTCAGGGTTAAACGTGCACTCGGTGGGGTTCGCATTTTGAATTGCATCCAGTCCGCTTAATTGCCCGGCTTGTATAGCCGCCAACAGCGCAGCGCCCAGTGCGGTTGTTTCCATTACAACCGGCCGCACAACCTGTGTGCTCAGGGTGTTCGCCAGGTGTTGGCAAAACCAGGAGTTGGCCACCATGCCGCCATCCACTTTTAATACACTGGGACGAATATCGCCGCTGCTCATAGCCTCTAGCAGATCGTTAGTTTGATAACACACTGACTCCAGTGTCGCTCTTACAATGTGTGCCGCCGTTGTGGCCCGGCTAATGCCAAAAATAGCGCCCCGGGCAGAGGGCTCCCAATAAGGTGCGCCAAGTCCGGTAAAAGCGGGCACCACAACCAGTCCATGTTCATTGTCAACATCACTGGCAATCTGTTCAGAGTCGGCAGCGTGTGTGATCAACTGAATGCCATCTCGCAACCACTGCACCGCTGCGCCTGCAATAAAAATCGACCCTTCAACAGCGTAGTGAGTCTGCCCTTTAATGCGGTAAGCCAGTGTTGTGAGCAGGTTATGCTGATTAATATCACATTGTGTACCCGTATTTACCAGGGCAAAGCAGCCTGTGCCATAGGTAGCTTTTACGTTACCAGGCTGTACACAGCCCTGACCTATTAGCGCAGCCTGTTGATCGCCCGCTACACCGCTGATGTGAAGAGGGGCGTCAAAATGTGTGGTGATACCAAAGTCATCCGCACAGTCTTTTACGGTAGGTAATATGGAAGCGGGGACATTAAACAAAGACAGCAGTGCAGGATCCCAGTTTGTGGTGTTGATATTAAACAAGCAGGTACGGCTCGCGTTGGTGACGTCGGTAGCATGCACTCGCCCTTCTGTTAACCGCCAAATCAAAAAGCTGTCAACGGTGCCAAAGAGCAACTCGCCTTGCTCAGCCTGCTCTCTCGCGCCTGGCACATTATCGAGGATCCAGCTGATTTTGGTGGCCGAGAAATACGGGTCTAGCCGCAGCCCGGTTTTTGACTGAACCATCTGCTCGTGCGGTTTCAGACCTTTGCAGATATCCCGGGTGCGCCGGTCTTGCCATACAATGGCCGGGTAAACACATTTGCCGGTTTCACGGTGCCAGACCAGCGTAGTTTCGCGCTGGTTAACGATACCGATGTGCTTCACTTGCATTCCCTTAGAGTGCGCGGCGCTTAATGCCTCCTGCGTAACGGCATGTACGGTCTGCCAAATGGCTTCCGGGTCGTGCTCAACCCAGCCGTTTTTGGGGTAATGTTGGTCAAAGGGCTGTTGCGCAATGTGAATGATTGCGAAGTGTACATCAAACAGGATAGCCCGCGAGGACGTGGTGCCCTGATCAATAGCTATGTACCCTGTTGCCGGATTGGTCGCAGTGTTAATAGACATAGTGATTGTGTCGTTATTGTTATTTTTTGAGTGTAGAAGGATTCGCGTTGCTATGCCAGTGGGCTAGTCTTCCAGCCACTTAAGCTTTTCCAGCGGATAGCCCAAATACCATTTGGTTCGCTCCAGAATCGGACGGATTTCTATACGCTTGATACCGAGTGAGTCATTGGCACTTAATGTATCGCAGGCATCCTTTAATGCGGTTAGGTTGGGGAAGCAGGTGAAGGATATATAATCCATGTCTCCACTAATTCGTAAGCAATCCATGAATTCAGGGATGGCCTGAATCGCTGATTCAAACGCGGATTTATAGGGCATGGTATTGCTATGGAGGTAAAATTCCACATAGGCCAGCACGTGCTCACAGATCCTGTCCAGGTCCATTTCGCAATGAAAATTAAAGAAATAACCTGCTTCTCTTAATGCCTTTTTACGTTGAAAGCAGGCGCTGGGAGACAGTCCCACTCGTTCAGCTAACTCCTGGTTCGACAGATCGGCTTCCTTATGGACGATAGCGAGAATCTTCTTGTTGTATTCGTCGAGTTTAATAATACGCTTAGCCACAATTGCCCTTTGCAAAACATTCTTTTGTCTGACGACTGTACTGAAAAAGCGAGTTTTTGCAATGCTACTGACTTCGCGAAGAAATTTTGATGCACTTTCCTTACACTGGTAACAACTAGTCATCACAGCAGGAATGTGCGTGGAGCCTCCTTACGATACTGATACACAGTCAGTGCAACCAGAACAAAAAGTGAATTGGCCCCGAGTGGCTTCCGTGTCGGCAATGGTCAGCTTTTCCATTCCCACCTTTGTTACCGGAATTGAGCTCTTTGGTGCGCTGAGCTGGCAGCATGCATTTATTGCTATGGGCATAGGCGCGGTGCTGCTTACGCTTATTGGCGGGCTAATGGGGGATATTGGGGCGGCCACCGGTAAAAATTCTTACATGTTAGTTCAGCGCGCTTTTGGTAAGCGCGGAGCAGCGATGCTGAATTTGTTGTTTGCCTTGTCATTAGTGGGTTGGTTTGGGGTAAATCTAGACTTGTTTTCAGCTTCGATTATGCAAGTCATCGGGGGCGATAACACCGACCCTGTTAGTGCTACCGTGATTGAGGCCATTGCTGGTATAGCCATGGTGGGAACAACCTTGTTTGGGTTTTCCATGATAAACCGGCTTTCTACCTGGCTGGTGCCTGTTATGGTGGCGTTTGGTATAGGTTTACTCTGGCTGGCGTTTGGCATGGCCCCCGTTTCAGCGCTAACGGAAAGTCATTCGCACATCTCTCACACCATAAGCGACGGTGTAAATATGATAGTGGGCGTGATTATCATCGGCGCCATTATACTCCCTGACATCACGCGATTTTCCCGCCAACGCCGTGGTGGCGTATATACCGCTTTTTGGTCTTATTTTATTGCCCAGTCGGCGGTGCTGCTCATTGCAGCTTATGCTGCCGTGGCATTCGGTTCCCGGGATATTCTTAACATCATTATGGCGATGGGGCTGGGTAGTTGGGCATTGCTTATTGTTATTGCAGGCAGTTGGGTGCTTAACTCCCTCAATATTTATAGTGCTCAACTCGCAGTAAGCGTTAATTTACCAGCTGTGAGTGCGAATGTTATTTCAGTGGTATTGGGTTGCTTAGGGATGCTCGCCGCCTTCTTCAATATTCTTGACCACTTCATCACGTTTTTATCCATTCTTACGGCGTTGTTTATTCCGGTGGCCGGCATCGTTGCGTTGGATGTCCATAGAATCAGGTCACAAGCTTATAGCGCAGGTGCTCGCGTGGTTAACCTGAATCTGCCGGCAGTAGTGGCCTGGGTAGCGGGCGCAAGCTACGCGAATATGAGTTTGTTTTATGCATTGCCCGGCATTACGGAAATTACGGCTATAGATGCATTGTTACTGGCCACCCTATTGTATTGGGTGGGTAGCGTTATTAAACCAACCGGCACGGCTATTCTGGAGAACAACTAATGCGTATAGGTATTGATGTCGGCGGCACACATACTGATGCCGTGTTGTTAGACGCGTCAACGGTGTTGTCGTCAAATAAAACACTGACTACAGCGGATGTGACGTCGGGCATCGTAAATGCTATCAAAAAATTGCTCGAAGACAGTGGGTTGGAAGACAGCCACGGTATTGATGCCGTCATGATTGGCACCACGCAATTTACCAATGCTGTAATAGAACGCAGAGAACTGTGCCCGGTGGCTGCCATCAGACTTGCGCTACCTAGTGGAAAGGGCTGTCCGCCGTTAACTGGCTGGCCTGATGATATTGCTGATGCTGTTGGGCGCCATGTCTATACCTGCCACGGTGGTTTTCTTTATGACGGTAACACTCTCGCCAAGGTGAAGCTTGAGGAGCTCGATAAGATTATTGCAGATATTCAGCAGCGACAAATCCAGTGTGTGGCGATTTCGTCAGCCTTCTCGACCATGGACGCTACGCCTGAAAAGATGATGAAGGCCAGGTTACAGAAGGCCCTACCTCATGTTCGCGTAACGTTGTCACATGAGATGGGCAGTCTTGGCCTGTTGGAGCGTGAAAATGCAGCCATCCTGAATGCAGCACTATTGCCCTTTGCCGATCGGGTTGTTTCTGCCTTTCAACAAGCACTGCAACAGCTGGGATTACGGTGCCCGATGTTCATAAGCCAGAACGACGGCACTTTGATGAATACCGATTTTGTGAAACGATTTCCTGCACTGACTTTTGCTTCCGGGCCAACGAATTCATTGCGCGGCGCTTACAAATTAACAGGCATTGAGAATGCGCTGGTGGTGGACATTGGTGGCACTACATCTGACATCGGTGTACTGCAGAATGGTTTTCCCCGTGAGTCCGGACAGGTAGTGGATATTGGCGGTGTACGCACCAACTTCCGCATGCCTGATGTTCGCGCTGTAGGTTTGGGCGGAGGGAGTATTGTTTCTGCGGACGGCAACCAAATTGGCCCTCAGTCATGCGGTCATAAACTGGTCTCCGAAGCCCGAGTCTTTGGGGGTAACACCTTAACGACCACCGATATTGCAGTGGCTGCAGGTTATGTTGCTATTGGGCCGCACGCTCACTCACTGGCGCTGCCTGATTCATTGGTTCAGCAGGCATTAAATACAATGAAAGCCCTGCTGGATCGCAATATCGATATGATGAAACCCAATGCCAAGCCCGTACCCGTTATTTTAGTGGGAGGAGGAGCAATACTGGTGAATGGAGATTTAGCGTCAGCGTCTGAGACAGTGCGACCTGAGTATGCGGGTGTTGCCAATGCTATTGGTGCTGCCATTGCGCAAGTAGGTGGTGAAGCAGAAAGCTTGATGTCGTATCGCAGCCTCGGCCGGGAGCCTGCCCTGGAGCAAGTGAAGTCACTGGCTATAAAACACGCGTGTAATGCTGGAGCCTGTCCTGACTCTATTCGGATCCTGGACATTGAGGAAACTGAAGTGCCGTATATGGACGGAGAAGTCACGAGAGTAAGGGTAAAAGTGGTCGGTGAGTTAAATGCGCTATCAGGGCGTCGGGAGGTGACCGCATGATACTGAATACAATCGGGGTTGAAGACCTTGATGCACTGAGTCTGGGCTCTGTGTTTTTAGCCACCGGCGGCGGTGGCGATCCGTATTTACCCATGCTGCTTACAAAGCAGGCGCTAGAGACATTTGGGCCGGTCAGGCTCATTCAGGTCGATGATCTTGACGATGACGCCAATATTGTGGCTTTAGGCGCCGTCGGAGCACCCACTGTCAGCCTCGAACTTTTGCCTTCCATTGATGAAGCAAGTGAGACACTCACTGCATTTGAGACACACACTCAAAAAGCGGTTGATGTGGTTGCTTCGTTTGAAGTAGGAGGTGGGAATTCGCTGTTGCCCATTATGGCTGCTGCCGGGAGAGGTTTACCGGTTGTTGATGGGGATGGCATGGGAAGAGCGCTGCCAGAAGCCCAAATGATGACGTATGCAATTGCAGGTGCAAAGCCCACGCCCGCAGTGGCAAGGGATTACGCTGGAAATACTGCTTCGTTTAACACATCAGACACGGCTACTTATGAACGCCATATTCGCGCGTTTGCGATGTCAGCCGGAGGTATGATCACGGCAGCTGAACACCCAATGACAGGCGCGTTTATAAAACAAGCGATTATTCCAGGCTCACTGAGTTTTGCCATACAACTTGGTCGCTTGTTAATGGAAAAACGAGGACCGGTAGCGCAGATCGTTGAGCCGTTACAGGCACTGTTCAGCGGATCCGTGTACGGGCGTTGTGAGTTGCTTTTCACCGGTAAAGTGGTCGACAAATCTACGCGTATTACTGGGGGATATGATGTTGGTTCTGCGATCATAGAAGACTTCGATAATATCCACGCGCCACTAAATATAGCCATTAAGAATGAGTATCTGCTGGCGACGCAAAACGATAAAGTACTGGCGAGTGTGCCGGATTTAATTGTGGTAGTGGATTATGATACGTCTGAACCCATTAACGCAGAACGTTTGAAGTTTGGCCAACGTGTAGGCGTACTGGCGGTGGGCTGTCCGGCTTTTTATCGCACAGAGGCTGCGCTGAAAGTAGTGTCGCCGCGAGCTTTCGGTTTTGATAATGACTATGTGCCGCTGGACTAGCGGCAAGCACGGCTACTTTGCAAAGGCGTATTCGAAGTCGTAGAAGTGTTTTCCGTCGACATTCTGAATTTGCATATTGCCATACAATCCCGTTAATTCGCCGGTAGCGGAGTCAGGCACTACTACAATCGTCAGCTGTTGTTCGCCGCGGCTCATAATACCCGAGTGCTGCAGAGAGAACGTCCCGTTCTTGCCGGCCAATGAGCCGGTCACTGTCTCTATGGCTACATAGCCAGCAGAGCCAGGTTCATCCGTTCGCACACTCAACATTTGGCCAAAACTATTCCCGCGAAGGTCGCCGCTATAGGCTTTGCTGAGCAACATGCGGCCCATGGCTTTTTCATCTTGCTGAGGAGTCAGTTCTACGGTGAACTCACCAATTATCCGCTGCATTGTCGTACTCCTTGTCGGTCAACTAACGTTCTGCATTGCCTGTGTACCGACTTCTATGCCAGATTCAAAGACTTATCGTTTGATCCATGTTACGGTGGCGGGTAAAAAATAGTCAATGACTTTCGGTTTATTTGCAAAAGTGAATCGATAACGGGCTTTTTTTCGTATTGAAAAACAGTGAAATTGTCATAGCACTGCAAGTAAAGGTCGTTATAATACGCGACAATTTTTAAGCAATATTCTGTACGCATTTTTTGCCCTGCGGACAGGCGATTTATATAAGGTACATCATGGTTGGACTCTCGTCAGACTGGTCGATCGAAGAAGCTGAACGCATCTACGGCGTATCGCGCTGGGGCGGTGGTTATTTTAAGATCGGTGACAACGGTAATGTGCACGTGGTGCCGAATCCTTCGGACCCGTCCGTGCGCATCGATTTTAAAGCGGTAATCGATGAAATTCTGCAAGAAGGTGTGCAGTTACCTGTGGTAGTGCGTTTCCACGACGTACTGCGTTCTCAGGTTGCTAACCTGAATACTATTTTTAAAAACACCATTGCCGAAGCGGAATATCAGGCTGAATACAACGGCGTGTATCCGGTTAAAGTAAACCAGATGCGTGAAGTGGTAGAAGAGATCGTTGATGCAGGTGAGCCCTTTAATTACGGGCTGGAAGCCGGTTCAAAAGCAGAACTGCTGACTGTGTTGGCTATGAACACCAACGAAGACTCACTCACCGTGCTTAACGGCTATAAAGACGAAGAGTTTATGCGCCTGGCGTTATTGGGTCGCAAGCTGGGTCGCCGCATGGTAGTGGTAGTTGAAAAGTACTCTGAACTCCTGTTGCTGGTGCGTATTGCCAAAGAATTGCAAATAGAGCCCATCATTGGTGTACGCGCCAAAATGACCGTGAAAGGCCGTGGTAAATGGGAAAGTTCAGGCGGCGAACGCGCCAAATTTGGTCTGACGATTTCTGAGATCATCAACACGGCGCGGTATCTGAAAGACGAAGGTATGGCCCATTGCCTGAAACTGCTTCACTTCCATATTGGCAGCCAGCTTACTGACATTCGTTCTGTTAAAGAGGCTATTTCTGAAGGTGCCCGCATTTATGCTGAACTGCATAAAATGGGTTTCCCGCTGGACTTCGTTGATGTGGGTGGTGGCCTGGGCATCGATTACGATGGGACGGCGTCTACCAGTGAATCGTCGCGTAACTATACCATGCAGGAATACGTGTCAGACGTTGTTTATGGCATGAAAGAAGTGTGTGATCTGGAAGGTGTACCGCACCCTAATCTGGTAAGCGAAAGTGGCCGTGCTATTACCGCACACCACAGCTGCGTAATCACCCAGATTGTGGGTGAAATCCGATCTAACAGCTCGGAAGTCGACACCAGCGAGAACGAAGGTGAGCATATCTTCGTGAGCAACATGCGTGAAATGGCTGAGAGCTTTGATCAGCAAACCAATATGCAGGAAGTGTATAACGACGCATCGCAATACAAAGAGCAGGCACTGGATGCTTTTAAACTGCGCGTCTTGTCGCTGGAAGAGCTGGCTAAAATAGAAACCCTGTACTGGCAGATTATCTCGCGCTTACAAACCTACTATGCGAACGCAGAGTACGTGCCGGAAGAGTTACAAGAGCTGGATTACAGCTTGTCGTCGCAGTACCTGTGTAACTTCTCGGTATTCCAATCGGCAGCTGATA
>NZ_CFIDRX010000107.1:0-15009 GCF_984433645.1 Marisediminitalea sp. | reverse complement strand
TGTCTGAGCGACGTTCGCGAAGCGACGGCACGACCAGACCCAATACGTTTAACCGGTAATACAGCTCTTTACGGAATTTACCTTCTTCTACCAATTGCCCCAAGTCCTGACAGGTGGTGCAAATAAATCGCACGTCAACGCCGACCGGGTTTACGTCACCAATGCGACGAAACTCACCATCTTCCAGTACTCGCAACAACTTTGCCTGGAGTTGGGTTGACATGTCGGCGATTTCATCGAGTAGTAAAGTACCACCTGCGGCCTGTTCAATCAGCCCCACTTTGGCCTGGGTTTGGTTGAATGTACCTGCCGCATAGCCAAACAGTTCAGTTTCAGCCACGTTATCGGGTATAGCACCGCAATTTAGTGCAAGAAAAGGTTTGTCGGCTCGGCGACTGCTCTGATGGCATGCTTTTGCCAGCATTTCTTTGCCCGTACCGGTTTCACCAAAAATAAGAATAGGGGCATCGAGATCGGCAATGCGTTTTGCCTCGTCGATAGTCTGCTGCATAGTTGGCGACTGCGTAATCAACTTGTCAAAGCTGCCGGTATCGTGCTGTTGAAACACAGTAATTTGCTGACCCAGACGCACTTCTGACTTCAACATCACAACCGCCCCAGCTAACACGGTTTTGTCGTCGGAATCATCGACGGTAATGGGTAAAATATCTGCAACAAAATCCTGTTGTATAAACTTCACCTTGGTGCTGTGTGGCGTTGGATTTTTGCTTTCCAACCAACGGCTGAAATTAAATCCTTTAACATACTCACCAATCTCAGTGAGCAACAGGTCGTTTTCATCCATCTCGAGGCCGCTGGTCACTGCATCGTTGCACAATAACAGTTTGCCGCGGTTATCAATGGAAAAAACCGGATCAGGCAACGTTTGGACAATCGCAAACAATTGATTACGCTCCCGCTCGCCAGGCATAAATAGTGTGGTTTTTACGTCTTCGATCCCTGGAATACGGCGAATTTTCGGCATCAAATGCTGAAAATCCTCGAATTTGATATTGGGAAAGTTGAGGAAAATTTTACCGACTTCGTCGATTTCTATACCGCGGAGGTCAATGTTATGGGTAACTAAAATATCCAGCACATCCTGGGCGATCCCGAGTCTGTCCTGACAACTGATTTCTAAACGCATCCAAACACCTGGCAGCTGTAAACTATATTTTACAGAATATCACAATTTAATAACTATTCTAGCGTAATACGCAATTAGCAACTGAAATGTTCATTTTTCCATAAAAATGCAAAAAACCGTGCATGCCAGGCATGCACGGTTGCTAATTTTAGTATAGTTAGCTTGCTTTTTTCTTGGGTTCGAAGAGAGGTTCGAACAACCCCAGTTGTTTGGCTTCCTGAACAAGTGCCATCAGATCCATTTCTGAAATGTCCAGCAACTGGTCGAAGTTTTCCAGAATGTAGTAAAGCGGTTGCAGAATATCGATGCGATATGGCGTTCTGAGTACATCAGTCACCACAATGTCACGACGAACCGGTACGTCACTTTCCAGCGCGTATTGCGTTTCTTTCGGCGAAGACAGTATTCCACCACCGACAATACGCAGGCCGTCATGCTGTTTTACCAAACCAAACTCAACGGTAAACCAGTACAAGCGAGCCAAAAAGACACGGTCTTCTTTACTCGCAGCCAGACCTAGTTTGCCATATCTTTCTGTGAATTTGGCAAAGGCCGGATTGGTCAACAAAGGACAATGTCCCATAACCTCGTGGAAAATGTCCGGCTCTTGTAAATAATGAAAGTCTTCTTCGCTACGAATAAAGGTCGCAACCGGGAAACGCTTGTTCGCCAGTAATTCAAAAAACTCTGCAAAGCTGATCAACGCCGGCACCGCAGCGGTTTGCCATCCGGTAGCTGCCTGCAGCGCCCGGTCTATATCAGGGAGCTGCGGAATAACGTCAGGCTGCAAGCCCAGTAACTCCAAGCCGTGAAAATACTCATCACATGCTCTGCCTGGTAGCAACGCCATTTGTTGGTCATACAATGCCTTCCACACGCGGTTCTCTTCCGCTGACCACTGAATAATTCCGCCTGGGCCGGGAGTTTTTGAATGATATTTTGATTGCTTAGCCATACACCGAATTTAGTTAACAATTTATTGACTAAAGTGTAATGATTTTGGTGCTCAGCAACACTCCCGAGCGGTTCACACCTGTTCATTCGATGTAACATTAAATTTACAAAATGCGACTTAATGACACTGCCGAAAATTTATAAAAGGCATTAAAAAAGCCTGCTAAATCATAGACTAACAGGCTTTTTTATGATGGTTGAGCATAGCGTTATAAACGGCTAATTTCGCGGTTTAACTGATACTCTCTGGACGTTACGTAAGTTTCAATTTTGCGCAAACGTTTTTCGATTCCCTGGAAACGGTTCGCAATATCGTGAAAAGCTTGTCTTGGCGGCTCACCGGCCTGCCACACCTTGGTTTTCACTTCTACGCGCTCGTTGTCGTCGGCTCCACCGGCATCACTGTTCCGCCATCCCTTGCTGGTGTCGCTGCCATCGCGGTAGGTGGGCACTTGCTCCACGTTCGCCGGGCGCTTGTCAAAAATAAACCAGCACGCAATGTAGGTGACGAAAACAAACGGCCCTGCAAGTAAGAAAAACGCCGTGACCGTCAGGATACGTACCAACCAGACTTCAAGTCCGAAGTACTCGGCGATGCCGGCGCACACACCGGCAATCCGGCCGTGCTTGGTGTCACGATAAATCGTTTTCTTAGTCATGCGCGATTTCTCCACTCAGGTGCTTCTGAATCAAGAATTGCTTCCAGGGTTTTAATTCTGTCTGCCATCATTTCGGCTTTGCCAGCCAGTTCCTGTAGTGCAATC
This sequence comes from Marisediminitalea sp., assembly GCF_984433645.1. NCBI lineage: Bacteria > Pseudomonadati > Pseudomonadota > Gammaproteobacteria > Alteromonadales > Alteromonadaceae > Marisediminitalea > Marisediminitalea sp. The sequence goes on along the minus strand of NZ_CFIDRX010000107.1, from coordinate 12,144 downwards.
TGATCTTCAGCCGTTAAGCCCTGGTTGACCTGCTTCTTACTGCGATAGTGCAGAATCAACCAGATAGGTGCAACAAAGATCAAAAAGATAATCAATGGTGCAAGTATTAGTGCAACCGTGCCTTCATCCATAATATACCTCCGATATGAAGCGCTGAAATCAATCAGCCGAATACGTTATTAACTTATTTCGCTTTGGCTGATTTGCCAGCAGGCTTTGCAGACTGCTTCATTTTGGCTTTCAATGCTTCCAGCTCATCATTAATTTTATCGCCGGCTTCTAACTCTGCAAATTCATCGTGTAACGATTTTTTACCCAGGTCATACGCTTCGACTTGCGATTCAATGTCGTCAATTTTGCGCTCGTATTGCTCAAAGCGTCCCATTGCTTCGTCGATTTTACCGCTATCCAGTGTTTTGCGAACTTCCAGTCGCGAAGACGCGGTTTTCTGACGCATGATAATGGTTTTCTGACGTGCCTTAGCATCGGCCAGTTTTTCCTGCAGCTGTGCGGTTTCAGTTTGAAGCTTACCGATTTGTTCTTCAACAATCTGTAGCTCTTTGCTGAGTGACTCAGCCGCTTCGTTACTCTTTTTCTTTTCCTGAAGCGCTGCGCGTGCCAGGTCCTCACGGTCTTTGCTTAGTGCAAACTCCGCTTTGGCCTGCCAGTCTGCGGCATCCGCTTCCGTTTTGCTAATTTGTGCCACGATGTCCTTTTTACTGGCAATGGTTTTGGCTGACGCTGAACGTACTTCTACCAGCGTGTCTTCCATTTCCTGGATGATCAGGCGAACCATTTTCTCCGGATCTTCAGCCTTATCGAGTAATGCATTAATATTTGAGTTCACAATGTCAGTGAAACGCGAGAAGATACCCATAATTACTTACCTCTGGCTCGTGTTGAAAACGAATGGTTAATCTTGGTACTAACCATACAAATACCCTGCCAACTTCAAAAAATATTTTAACACACTGTTTTTAAACAGTTTAAATAGAAAAAAAGAAATACTCGAATCGGCATCTTTTTTAATCTACACTATTAATTGGTCGATTTGGCTACTTTTTGAGGGAATTAATGAGTCGGTTTCGCCAACAGGACAATTTGCTCGGGCAAGCGAACAGTTTTTTAGAGATTCTGGAACAGGTTTCTCAAATTGCGCCGCTAAATAAACCCGTATTGATTATCGGTGAACGTGGAACCGGTAAAGAACTCATCGCAGCGCGTTTACACTTCCTGTCAAAACGCTGGGATCAAAACTATGTGAAGCTCAACTGTGCCGCGCTGAACGAAAATTTACTGGAAAGTGAATTGTTCGGGTATGAAGCCGGGGCATTTACCGGCGCAGCCAAACGCCGGGAAGGTCGTTTTGAGGTTGCTCACAATGGTACCTTGTTTCTGGATGAGCTGGCCAACACCTCGGGATTGATTCAGGAAAAACTGCTGCGCGTTATTGAATACGGTGAGTTTGAGCGCGTAGGTGGCAGCCGAACGTTAAAGGTCGATGTTCGACTCATTGCCGCAACCAACGAAGATTTGCCTTCGCTGGCAGACTCAGGCGAATTCAGAGCCGACTTACTCGACCGACTTGCTTTCGATGTAATTACCATTCCGCCGCTTCGTGAACGCAAAGACGACATCTTATTGCTGGCAGAGAACTTTGCCATCAATATGGCGCGGGAACTGGAAATGGAGCTGTTCAGTGGCTTTACCGAAAAAGCCAAGCGGACCCTGCTTGAGTATGACTGGCCCGGTAACATCCGTGAATTGAAGAACGTGGTAGAGCGGGCCGTGTACCGTTGTAATAATCCAAATCTACCCGTGCACGAAATTATCCTCGACCCGTTTGAATCTGCATTTCGCCCCCAGGCCAGAGTCAAAACCCAGGATAGGATTGCACAATCGCCGTCATCAGCACCGACTGATGCCCAACCGATTGCCTCGGCGCCAGCAGCTCAGCCAGCGGCCGCTGAACTTCCGACACTTATGCCGCCTATTGCAGACTATCCGTTGGATTTAAAGCAGCTCAGCCAGGATTACGAGATCAATATGATCCAACAAGCATTAGCCGACAGTCAGTACAATCAGAAAAAGACCGCAGAAAAGCTCAGTCTGACTTACCATCAACTGCGTGGTTATCTGAAGAAATACAACCTGCTTGATTCCACGGCCGAGGAAAACTGATCATGCGCTATCCGTCAGCCAGTCATTTGCTTACGGTTATTTGTTTTTTTAGCCTGGCTGGTTGTTCGCCGCAAAAATACAGTGAGAAATTTCAGGAAGGGCTGGTGTATTGCTCTGAGAGCGATCCGTTATCGATGAACCCGCAATTGGATACATCAACCACCACGGCCGATGCTACCGCGCACCAAATCTATGACCGCCTGTTAGAGTTCGATACCGAAACCGGCCGTATTCAACCGTCTTTGGCCAGCGAATGGTCAGTCAGTGAAGACGGCCTGATTTACCGATTTACGCTGCGGCCAGATGTGGTGTTTCACAGTACCGCCTATTTCACGCCTACCCGTCCGTTTAATGCATCAGATGTGGTGTTTTCGTTCAATCGCTGGCGTTTAACTGAACACCCGTTTCACCGTGTTTCCGGTGGCTATTACCCGTATTTTGAAAGTCTGGGACTGGCGTCAAACATTGCTGATATTCGTCAAATATCTTCGAACGAGGTAGAAATAGCGCTGTTTGAGCGTGACAGTTCTTTTTTGGCCAATATCGCCAGTGACTTCTCGGTCATATTGTCGGCTGAATACGCTGACTATCTGATGTCCATGGGAACGCCCGAAGAGCTGGACGAATTCCCGATCGGTACCGGCCCTTATCAATACCAGAGCTATAAAAAAGACCACTATATACGCTACAACGCCAACCCTTCTTACTGGCGGGGACAACCCGACAGTAACACATTGATTTTTGATATCACGCCCAAGAGCTCCCTGCGACTGGCAAAACTCATGACCGGTGAGTGTGATGCGATTGCATTCCCGGCCCGAGTCGACCATGAAATTATTCGTGAACGCGACGATTTGGTCCTGGCTGAGAAAGCCGGTTTGAATATTGGCTTCTGGGCCTTTAATACCGAGCGTCCGCCGTTCGACAATCCGGATGTTCGCAAGGCGCTGGCCTATGCCATCGATAAAAACACCTTGTTGGAAGCCGTGTATTTCGACAGCGCGACCCGCGCCAGGTCCTTGCTACCAGCTGCGAGCTGGGCGTATCAGGCTGACGCCGATGACACTGGCTATAATCCGGTACTGGCGCGTAAGTTACTGGACAATGCCGGTGTACCACCCGGGTTCACTATGAATGTATGGGCCATTCCGGTAGAGCGTGCCTATAACCCCAATGCGAAGAAAATGGCGGAGCTCATTCAGAATTACCTGGCGGAAATCGAAGTAAACGTGAACATTGTGAGCTACGACTGGACCACATTCAGACGCTTGCTAAGAGAAGGCAATCACGATTCAGTATTAATTGGCTGGTCTGCTGACAATGGCGACCCGGATAACTTCTATCGGCCGCTGCTAAGTTGCGATGCGATCCCTTCCGGCACCAATCGCGCACGTTGGTGTGAGCCTGCCTACGATGAAATTCTCGACAAGGCGCTGCAAACCGAAGACATTGAAGTGCGAAAAGCGCTATATTTGCAAGCTAATCAATTAATTTTTGAAAAACTTCCACTGGTGCCTATTGCGCATGCATACCGCTATCAGGCCTACCGGAAAGAACTCAATGGCATGATCATCAATCCATTCGGTGGCGTTCGACTTGGCGGGGTAACCAAACCCCGTGATTAATATCCTACTGCGCTACACTATTTTGTTTGTGCTGACATTGCTGGCTTTGTCAGCATTGTCTTTTACATTGATATACCTGTTCCCTGCAGAGCCGATCATCAATCTCACTGGTATCACCCCGCAGAATAGTATTCAACACGATGCCCTTGTTCGCCAATACCGGCTGGACAGTGCCTATTTAATTCAGTTTTGGCACTACCTGGAGCAGCTATTCAGCGGCAACTGGGGCTACAGCCTGATCTCGGGTCAACCACTCAAGGAAGAAGTACTTACCGCGCTCCCCGCTACCGTAGAACTTAGTACATACGCGATGATGATTGTGATAATGGTGGGTATTCCCATTGGCTGTTATAGCGGTTTACGCGCCTACACGAATGCCGATTTCACCATTAACTCGCTCAGCGTCACCGTCTATTCGGTACCGGTATTTTGGCTTGCCGTGTTGTTTATACTGACGTTTAGTCTGCAATTTGGCTGGTTGCCTTTATCTGGCAGACTGAACTTATTGTTCGATATACCCAGCCAGACCGGCTTTTTGTTCATTGATATTCTGCTTGCAGATGACGTTGATACCTCTCTAGCCATGCGTGATGCATTCTTGCATCTGATTCTGCCGACGTTGTCGATAGCCTGTATTTCAACTGCAGCGATTATTCGTATCACCCGTCGCTCTATTATTGATGTACTCAATAAGCCCTATATCACAGCAGCTAAAGCGCGCGGACTATCAAATCGCCAAATATTTTTCCGGCACGTACTGCGCAACGCGCTGCTGCCCATATTGCCGCTCATGGCCATGCAGATCACAACCCTGATCACGAACGCTATGATTGTAGAAACCTTGTTTTCCTGGCCAGGTATTGGCAACTGGCTTATTCAGGCAATTTATCAGCGTGATTATTCAGCACTGCGGATTGGCATGCTGGCGGTATCGACTCTGGTAGTCATTATTACCATTTCGATAGATTTGTTTAACCGGTTAATTGACCCCAGCAGGGAAAAATTCGAAAGTGTCACGATTTAGTCTCTACGAAGATGAAATTCGCCCGTCACCGTGGCAGCACACATGGCGCGAGTTTAAATCCAGTCACGTAGCTCTGGTGGGGTTAGCGATTCTGCTGCTGTTTGTCTTCTTTGCATTCTTCGCTCCGTTGGTTACGCCCTATGATCCCTTGTTCCAGAATACGGAGTCCATTTTAGTGGCTCCAAGCTGGCACCCGAATGGTTCGATTACCCATCTGTTTGGCACAGATGCACTGGGCCGGGATTTATTTTCACGGATTATGTATGGCTGCCGGGTAACCTTTGGTACCAGTCTACTGGTGGTCATCATTGCCATGGCGGTGGGCGTGTCTATAGGTACCATTGCAGGCATGTTAAGCGGAGTGCGATCAAGCGTCGTCAATCACTTACTGGATGCGTTAATGGCCATCCCTACCCTGCTGATTGCCATTATCATCGTAGGCATTTTAGGCAGTGGTCTGGTCAACAGTATGTGGGCCATCACACTGGCGCTTATCCCGCAGTTTATTCATCACACCCGTACCTTTGTGCGCGCCGAAATGAAAAAAGACTACATTCAGGCGTCGACATTGGACGGCGCAAATCGCCTGCAGATTTTTTACTATTCAATTTTACCCAACATGATTGAAATGCTGGTCGTGCAAGGCACCCTGGCCTTGTCTATTGCCGTTATTGATATAAGCGCCCTGGGCTTCCTGAATTTAGGCGCACAGCCGCCATTACCCGAGCTTGGCGCTATTCTGGCAGCAGGTCTGGATGTCGGGTATTTGTCGCCGTGGAATATTGCCATTCCGGGGATCGCCATATTCCTGATGGTACTGTCGATCACCGTGGTAGGTGATGGCCTTCGTTCAGCATTGAGAAAAAGGGTAAATCGCTAATGCCATTGTTAGACATTAAAAACCTTACCCTTGAAATCAATACCGGCTCCCAGTCCATTAAAGCGCTGGATAAAATTAACTTAACGGTGAACTCCGGCGAAATTCGCGCGCTGGTTGGCGAATCGGGTTCAGGGAAAAGCCTGATTGTACAAGCCATCGCTGGTGCTACACCCGGCAACTGGCATCTTACCGCCGACCGCATGAGTTGGAACGGTGAAAACTTGTTGTCGATGTCTGTTGAGCAACGCCGTCAGGTATTGCGCAAAGACATCGGCGTGGTGTTTCAACACGCCATTGCCTCGCTCGACCCTTCCGTGACGTTGGGAGAACAGCTTGAGGAAGCCGTACCGGATGAATTAATTGAAGGTAAGTGGTTCTGGCAACGCGCTCAACAACGGCGCAGGGAAGTCATTAGTACCGTGCACAAAGTCGGAATAAAAGATCACAACCACTACCTGCGTGCTTATCCCCACCAAATTCCAACCGATATCGGGCAAAAGCTGATGCTGGCCATGGCGTTGGTGAATCAGCCTAAAATGCTGATAGCCGATGACCCGACCCGAGGCATGGAAACCACCACCAAGGTACAGGTACTGAAATTGCTCTCGCGGTTGAACCAAACACGCTCACTTGGCATTTTATTCGTCAGCCACGACCTGCTGGCGATTGCCAGTATGTCGCATACCATGACGGTATTGTATTGCGGGCAAACCGTTGAGTCCGGCAAAATGAAACACATACGCAAGCGTCCATTGCATCCTTATACCAAGGCGCTGTTAGACAGCGCACCCAGTTTCAGCAAAGATTTGCCGCCCAAATCCCAGTTGCCCACACTGGCGGGGACGATCCCAACGCTACAACACTTGCCTATTGGCTGTCGTTTAGGGCCGCGCTGTCCAAGAGCACAGCGCGCCTGCGTGAACGTTCCGGCAGTGCGTAAAATCCACGATCACAGTTACAGCTGCCACTTCCCGCTGCATATGGAGAAATTATGAAGCAGGTATTGGATGTCAGTGGCCTGACGTTCAGGCACAGCAGTAAAAAGCGTTGGTTGAAGAAACCTGAGATTTTTTCGCTAGGCCCAATTGATATGCAGGTAACCAAAGGCGAAACCATTGCAATCATTGGCCAGAACCGCTCGGGGAAATCACTGCTGGCAAAAATGCTGGCCGGCGCGGTAGAGCCTGATGAGGGTAATATTCACCTCATGGAAGAGAAGTACTGGTCTGTTCGACATCGCGCAGCGCGCAAAAATGCCGATATCACCGGTATTCGTATGATCTTTCAACATAGCAGCGAGTCCATGAACCCTGGCATTACCGTTGGCCAGATACTCGATGAACCTCTGCGTTTGAATACGGGCCTGTCAGAAGCTGAACGCAAGGCCCTGATTGCCGATACCCTGGTGAAGGTAGGGTTACTGCGTGAGCACATCTACTTTTACCGGCATATGCTGTCTGACGGACAGCAACAACGTGTCGCCCTGGCCCGTGCCATTCTGCCAGAGCCCAAAGTATTAATTGCCGATGAGCCATTCGCAGCATTGGACCCGACGATACGATCACAAACCGTAAACCTGATCTTAAAGCTGCAACAAGAAATGGGGTTGGCTTTTATATTTATTTCTCACAACCTGGGAATCGTTCGACATATCGCCGACCGAGTGATTGTGATGGATGGTGGTCAGATTATAGAGAGTGGAAAAACAGAGACCATCTTTCGATGGCCTCAGCATGAAACAACCAAAAAACTGGTGTTGTCTTATCAGTCACTGATCCCGCAGCAAACGCTGCGGTGATCAGCGGTTAATCGACTAGCCTACCAGCGCAAGCAAAACACCGGCAGCTACGGCAGAACCCAGTACCCCGGCTACATTCGGGCCCATCGCATGCATCAACAGGAAGTTGTGCTGGTTTGCTTCCAGACCGACTTTATTCACTACCCGCGCAGCCATTGGCACAGCAGATACACCGGCAGCGCCAATTAATGGGTTAATAGAACCGCCTGTTAAGCGGCTCATCAATTTCGCCATTAATACCCCAGCCGCCGTACCGATACCGAACGCAACCGCACCCAGTCCTAAAATACCTAAGGTTTCTACCGTCAGGAATTTATCGGCAGACAGTTTGGAACCAACCGCCAGGCCCAGGAAGATAGTCACTATGTTGATCAGCTCGTTTTGCGCGGTTTTGCTTAAACGGTCAACCACACCACATTCTTTCATAAGGTTACCGAAGCAAAACATGCCCACCAAAGGCGTAGCCGACGGCAGGAACAAAATGGTCAGCAGCAGTACGCCCAATGGGAACAGGGTTTTCTCTTTCTTACTGACATGACGCAATTGCGCCATTTCAATTTTGCGCTCTTCCGGCGTCGTTAACGCTTTCATGATTGGCGGCTGAATAATTGGCACCAGCGCCATGTAAGAATACGCTGCTACCGCAATTGCCCCCAGTAAATCGGGTGAAAGGCGCGAAGCCAGGAAAATAGCTGTCGGACCATCCGCCCCACCAATAATGGCAATCGCAGAGGCATCTTTAAGGGTAAAGTCGAACCCCGGAATGAAATTCAGCGCAATCGCACCAAACAAGGTGGCAAAAATACCGAATTGCGCGGCTGCACCGAGTAATAACATCTTGGGGTTTGCGATTAACGCACCGAAGTCAGTCATTGCCCCTACGCCCATAAAAATGAGCAAAGGGAAGACGCCTGAGTGAATACCTACCTCATAGATGTAGTACAACAATCCGCCCGGATCGGTAAAACCTGCCAGTGGGATGTTGGTCAGAATGGCACCAAAGCCAATAGGAAATAACAGTAAAGGTTCAAAACCACGCACAATGGCCAGGTAAAGCAATAATGCACCTACCGCCATCATAACCACCTGCCCCAGCTCAAAATGCGCCAGCGCAGTGCTATTCCATAAAATTGCTAACTGTTCCATGGCGTTACCCTAACTCGATTAGCGGCTGGCCGTTGGTAACGCTGTCGCCTTCTTTCACCAGGACGGCAGACACAGTGCCATCGAAGGCACTACGGATTTCGGTTTCCATTTTCATGGCTTCCAGAATAATGACCACATCGCCATTACTCACCTGATCGCCAGGGCCTACCAGTACTTTAAACACGTTACCGGCTAACGGTGCATTGATTGCCTGACCACCTGCCGATGGTGCTGGCGCAGCAGCTTGTGCTGGTGCAGCAGAAGCAACCGGCGTAATCGCCCCCAACTGGCCAGACGCAGCTACTTCCACGCTATACACTTTGCCGTCGACACGAACGTCATAACTGCTCGGCGCATCTGCGCTTGCAGTGGCTGCAGGAGCAGCAGGCGCTGCGGCTGTTTGTTCAGAAGGAGCCGGCTCAAAGGCATCCGGATTACCGCGGTTTTCCAGGAACTTAAGGCCAATTTGAGGGAACAATGCATACGTCAGTACGTCGTCAATTTTTTGCTCCGCCAAGGTAATTGACTTCTCCGATGCCAGTGAATCCAGTTCTGTTTCCAGTTTTTCCAGTTCAGGGTCGATCAGATCAGCCGGGCGACACGTAATGGCTTCACCGCCATCCAATACGCGCTGTTGTAGTTCTGCGTTTACTGGCGCCGCTGTGGCACCGTACTCACCTTTCAACACGCCAGCGGTTTCTTTGGTAATGCTCTTGTAGCGCTCACCGGTCAGTACGTTCAGTACTGATTGGGTGCCAACAATCTGTGATGTGGGTGTTACCAGCGGAATAAAGCCTAAATCTTCACGAACGCGCGGGATTTCTAACAGTACGTCGTCGAACTTTTCTTCTGCGCCCTGCTCTTTCAGCTGATTTTCCATGTTTGTCAGCATACCACCCGGTACCTGAGCAAGCAGGATACGGGCGTCCACGCCTTTCAGGCTACCTTCAAACTTCGCGTATTTTTTGCGAACTTCACGGAAATAAGCAGCAATTTCGCTTAAATCAGGCAATGACAATCCGGTATCACGCTCAGTGCCTTCCAGAATAGACACCATCGTTTCGGTCGCAGAGTGACCATAGGTCATGCTCATCGACGAAATCGCGGTGTCGAGGATATCAATGCCGGCATCAATGGCTTTCTGGTAAGTGGCCGTACTCAAACCTGTGGTTGCGTGACACTGCATGGCAATCGGTACATCTACCGTTTGCTTAAGTTGCGTTATGAGCGTTTCACACTCGTAAGGCTTTAACAGGCCAGCCATGTCTTTAATGCAGATGGAGTGTACACCCATGTCTTCGAGTTGCTTGGCCATGTCCAGCCACAACTGCAGGTTGTGTACCGGGCTTACGGTATACGAAATCGTTCCCTGGGCATGAGCACCACAGTTGACTGCAGCTTTTACTGCCGTTTCCAGGTTACGAACGTCGTTCATTGCATCGAAAATACGGAATACGTCTACACCGTTGTCGTGCGCGCGCTCAACAAAACGCGTTACCACGTCGTCGGCATAATGGCGATAGCCCAGCAGGTTTTGGCCACGCAGTAACATTTGCTGCGGTGTATTTGGCATGGCCTGCTTCAACAAGCGAATACGCTCCCAGGGATCTTCACCCAGATAACGAATACAGGCATCAAACGTTGCCCCACCCCAGGACTCAATTGACCAGTATCCGGCCTTATCCAGTTTTTCAGCGATTGGCAGCATATCCTCTATGCGCATTCTGGTGGCGAGCAGGGATTGGTGTGCATCCCGAAGCACCAGTTCGGTAATGGCCAGTGGCTTTGACATGTGAGCTCCTAAAGTGTGTTAACGGTTAGCTTGACGGTGTGCATGTACGGCAGCAGTAATAGCAGCAACGATATTTTTATCTTCATTTGCCTGTGCTGGACGTGCAGCCTTTGACGACGCTCTCGTTGGCGCCTGAGGCTCCTGGCCTGGAAAGCGTTCACAGAACGCCTTCAGAAGGTTCACCGCCGCGATCAATATGGTAAGAAATACGAACACGAAGCCCATCCCTACCATGAGTAAGGTAGCAGCTTCGAACAATAAATCGTTTATAGATTGTGCGGACATAGTTTTTCCCGGCCAAAATTTTGGAAACGAATAAGTACCATGTCGGTATATAAAACACAATACAAACACCCGTTTGAATTGCATAAAAAATCAATATAGGCGTTTTAACTGCAATAATTATTCGTTTTTGTGAATAATATATTCATTTGGTGATGGGTCCCATAGATTTGATGAATATATCAAACCAACTAAAAACGGTGCTCACTACCACCCACCATAATATTATTTAAATTTATACATCCCATAAACAACAATGATAAATAGTGCTTTAGCACTATTTATCATCCCACTCGAAGACATCATTCACGCTAACGTCAAATACCCGTGCAATGCGAAACGCCGTTTCCAGCGAGGGCGAGTAGCGCCGTTGCTCGATGGCCGCCACGGTTTGACGTGTTACCCCTACGGCTTCCCCCAATTGGGATTGCGTCATCTCTCCATGTGCTTCTCTGAGCGCTTTTATTGAATTCGTGATCGGTAACTGCTTTGCCATTAAATAATCGCGCTCCGGTGCAATACAATGCGATATACGTAATCGACAATGGCTGCTAATGCCATACTGCCCAGCACCATATAAAACAGCATGTCTCCGTTGTTCCAATGCAGATAGTGCGACATCGACACAACAGCGCCTACCCCCATGATCCAACCCGACGTATAGCCAGCCTTCCGCTCAATATGTATTTCCCGTTCATCGGCTGGTGTTGATGCCTGTTTGGGCGAACAGATACTGATCACAACCTGCCCAGCCACCACAATGACGACCAATACCAGAGTGTATGAAGAAATCAATCCAATAGACGGTGACACTAAGCCACCCGCCGCAACTGATGCTTCATACACGGACCACCCGCACATAATAGATATTACTGTTAGTGCCAGCGCCATGACCCACGCTGATTTTTCCTGAAATGACATTTTGTTCACCCATGTTAACTATTTTTAACATGGTTAGTATTTACTCAGCTCAGTTTGATGTCAAAAATTTTTAACATAGCAATTGTTAGTGAATGTGTCGGAGTTGATATATCAGAGTGTAGCCAGGTGAATAATAACGGTACTGATCCAGGTCAGTATGCGGCGCTTAAATTGTCTCGCAGAGAAGCTTGTTATGGCACGGCATCATGCCCAACGTCTTATTAGTTTAAACGGGGAAAAGGGTGTGAGTTATGAAATTGATATTTACGTTTAGGCCTGTAGCGCAAACCAAGGCGCTGCGTGGCAAACTGAGAATGGCGTGAGTTAAATACTAGAAAGTGTGTAGCAATGTAATCAGGTCATTTGCGAAGTAATATACTCAGCCCGTTCTGACGCAGGCCAAAAACAAAAAAGCCCGTTCGCATTGAACGGGCTTTCGTAATGTGGCGCGTGTGGAAGGATTCGAACCTCCGACCGCCTGGTTCGTAGCCAGGT
>NZ_CFIDRX010000106.1:0-15202 GCF_984433645.1 Marisediminitalea sp. | reverse complement strand
CCCGATAACGTGGCTGAAACAGAATTGTTTGGCTATGCAGCGGGTACGTTCAACCAAACCCAGGCCAAAGCGGGGCTGATTGAACAGGCCGCAGGTGGTACTTTGTTACTCGATGAAATCGCCGACATGTCAACCCAACTCCAGGCAAAGCTGTTGCGAGTACTGGAAGATGGTGAGTTTCGCCGTATTGGTGATGTAAATCCGGTAGGCGTTGACGTGAGGTTTATTTGCACCACCTGTCAGGACTTGGGGCAATTAGTAGAAGAAGGTAAATTCCGCAAAGAGCTGTATTACCGGTTAAACGTACTGGGTCTGGTCGTGCCTTCGCTTCGCGAACGTCGCTCAGACATTGTGCCTTTGTCTGAGGCATTTATTCTTCAACATAGTGCCAAGCTTGGACGACGCCCAGCCAAACTCAGTAAGTCGTGTGTGGACTTCCTGCAGCATTACCCTTGGCCTGGTAACGTTAGGCAGTTACAAAATGCTCTGTTTCGCGCTTTGTCATTACTGGATGGAAACGAAATCACCAAAGAAGACATTCAACTGCCCAGTTGTACACCCAGCATGACCTACGTCGATGAAAACTTCGAAGGTACGCTCGATGAGGAAGTGAAGAAGTTTGAGCGTGATTTGCTCAAGAAACTTTATCCGTCGTATCCAAGTACTCGTCAACTGGCGAAAAAGCTGGGGTTAAGTCATACGGCGATCGCCAATAAACTCCGTGAATATGGCATAAACAAAGCCACTGTAAAGCTATAGTTACATTGTTGAAATGCCGACAAAGCCGCGCTGACGGGCTCTGCGCGGCTTTTTTGTGTCTTAAAAAAGGTTTATATCAATCTGTTACTTTATGTTTACAAAAGATGTAAATACAGCTTGCTAATTGTCTGATTGCTAAAGCTTCTGTCGCAGGCTGTTCTCTGATTATATTGTTGCAAACATGTTAATCGGAGACATCAATGACAACGCATTCTAATAACTACAATCCTCTGGGCACTGACGGCTTCGAATTTGTCGAATACACGGCAGCGAATGATGAGGGCATTGAGGCGCTAAAAGCGCTGTTCACTTCACTGGGCTTCGCTGAAGTCGCTGTTCACAAATCCAAGCGTGTATGGCTGTATCGCCAGGGTGATATCAATTTTATTATCAACGCAGAACCCGCATCACAAGCTGAAGAATTTGCGCGCTTGCGCGGGCCGAGCGTGTGCGGCATGGCATTCAGAGTGAAAAACGCCGGGGTAGCCATTGAACATGCCCTGGCCAATGGTGGCAAGCTGTTCCGCGGCAACTTGGGGCCCATGGAGCTGAATATTCCGGCGATTTACGGTATCGGTGAAAGCACGCTTTATTTTGTCGACCGCTATGGCTCAGACAGCATCTACGACGTTGACTTCTCGTTCTATCCCGACTGGCAGGAGCGTGTTGCAAAAGCGGATGCCGGCCTGCAGTTAATCGACCATCTCACACACAACGTGAAACGCGGAAATATGGCGGTATGGGCTGAATTTTACGAGAACATCGGTAACTTCCGTGAAATACGCTACTTCGATATCGAAGGAAAGCTCACCGGATTGGTAAGTAAAGCCATGACATCACCTTGTGGCCGTATTCGCATCCCAATTAACGAGTCGGTTGATGATCACTCTCAGATTGAGGAGTTTATAAAAGCCTACAACGGTGAGGGCATTCAGCACATTGCCTTATCTACCGACGATATCTATAAAACAGTATCAGAGCTGAAAGGGCGCGGGCTGGCCTTTATGGATACTCCAGACACTTATTATGACGCTGTGAATACCCGTATTCCGGGTCACGGTGAATCGATTGATGTGCTTAGGGACTTGCGGATCCTGATTGATGGTGCGCCGGAGCAGGATGGCATTTTGCTTCAAATTTTCACCGACACGGTCATTGGTCCTGTGTTCTTCGAAATCATTCAGCGCAAAGGCAATGAAGGGTTTGGTGAAGGCAACTTTAAAGCCTTGTTCGAGAGCATTGAGCAAGACCAGATTCGTCGCGGTGTATTGAATGCCGAGGGTGACAATGCGTAATCCAGCGCGTTTTCCCATAAAGCAAGGCCTGCATTCCCGGCAGGCTCATGCTGATTTACCTGAGCAGGCACTGTATGAACGCGAAGTAGGACGGGACGGCTTTTTTGGCCCGGCATCTCATATTCATCATAAGCATGCGCCAACAGGTTGGATTGAGTGGGAAGGGGAGCTGCGTCCACGTGCGTTCGACCTGATGCAGCTGAATCAGCTAGCTGAAGGCAACTCGCCGTTTTCGGCTCCGGTTATTTTGCATAACGCCCACTGTCAGTATCGTTTCTGGCATTGTGATGAGCCCATGCAAAAGCTTGCTCGTAACGCAGACGGCGACGATTTGCTCTTCGTACACAAAGGAGAAGGTGACTTCTACTGTGACTATGGTCACTTTGAGGTAACAGAGGGGGATTATGTTGTGATCCCTCGCTCCACTATGTGGCGACTGACGCCTCGCGTGCCAATGCAGTTGCTGATGATCGAAGCAACGGATGACAGTTACCAGTTGCCCGAAAAAGGCCTGGTGGGTAATCACGCTATCTTCGATCCGGCTATGCTTCGCTATCCCGAGATTAACGACCAGTTCTTGGCACAGCAGGATGAAAATACCTGGCAGGTTGAGGTGAAGCGACATCAACGTTTGTCGCGGATTACTTACCCGTTTAATCCACTGGATGCTCAGGGCTGGCATGGTGACCTGACAGTAATGAAAATTAACTGGCGGGATATTCGTCCGTTAATGAGCCATCGCTATCATTTGCCGCCGTCAGCGCATACGACGTTCGTCGCTAAGCGTTTTGTGGTTTGCACATTTGTACCGCGCCCTATCGAAAGCGATCCTGGCGCGCTCAAGGTGCCTTTCTATCACAGTAACGACGATTTTGATGAAGTGTTGTTTTATCACGCGGGTGACTTTTTCAGTCGAGACAACATTGAGGCGGGCATGGTGACGTTCCACCCGGCAGGCTTTACCCACGGGCCTCATCCAAAAGCGTTTGCTGCCGGTCAGGCACATAAGAAAACCTTTACCGACGAAGTTGCTGTCATGCTCGATACCCGCGATGCGCTTGAGATCACGGCAGCAAGTCAGGCTGTAGAAAACGCGGAATACGTGTACAGCTGGAAAGGTTAACAGGAGAACAGAATGAAGTTTGCTACTTATAAGAATGCGCAGCGTGATGGTGAGTTAATGCTGGTGAGCCGCGATTTGACACGAGCAGTGTCGGCGGCGCCGGTTGCGCAAACTCTGCAACAGTTTATCGACAACTGGGATGCACTTCAGGCGCAAATGCAGTCGCGCTATGAGCAGCTCAACAAGGGCGAAATTGCAAGCGAGGCTTTTGACCCGAAACGCTGTCACTCGCCTCTACCACGCGCGTATCATTGGGCCGATGGCAGTGCCTACGTCAATCACGTAGAGCTGGTACGCCGAGCCCGTGGCGCAGAAATTCCAGAGTCATTCTGGACAGATCCGCTGATGTACCAGGGCGGCAGTGACGATTTCATTGGTCCTTACGACGATGTAGTTGTGCCAGATGTCACAATGGGAATCGATTTTGAGGCTGAAATTGCAGTTATCACCGACGATGTACCAATGTGCGTTACAGCAGAACAGGCTGGCAACCACATCAAACTTCTGATGCTGGTAAATGACGTTTCATTGCGCGGATTGATTCCCGGCGAACTGGCAAAAGGGTTTGGATTTTATCAATCCAAGCCGGCCAGTGCCTTTTCCCCGGTAGCAGTGACACCGGATGAGCTGGGTGACAGCTGGATCGATACCAAGGTAAATCTGCCGCTACAGACCCATTACAACAATGAACTGTTTGGTAAACCTAATGCCGGTGTGGACATGACATTTAACTTTGCTCAGTTAGTTGCGCATGCGGCCCGCACCCGGAATCTGGGGGCGGGAACGATAATTGGTTCAGGTACAGTGTCAAATAAACAGGGCACTGATTATGGATCTGCTATAGTTCAGGGAGGGGTAGGTTACTCCTGTATTGCCGAAGTTCGCATGATTGAAACCATCCGTGATGGCAAACCGTCGACCAGTTTTATGGCCAATGGTGACACTGTGCGTATTGAAATGCTCGATGACCAGCAACAAAGTATTTTTGGTGCCATTGAGCAGCGTGTAAGTGTGCTGAACTAACGGCTACCTGCTAACCGGTACCTGCGATTGGCAGGTACCGCACAATTAGGAAATCCATGATGAGTTTGAAGTTATATGGATACTGGCGTTCTTCGGCTACCTACCGGGTCCGCATTGCGCTGAACCTGAAAGGGTTGGAGTACGAATACGTGCCGGTGCACTTAGTTAAAGACGGTGGCGAACAACACCAGGCCGCTTACGATTCGCTGAATCCCTCACATTTAGTCCCCACGTTTGTCGATGATGACGAAGACATTATTCTGAACCAATCACTGAGTATTATTGAATACCTTGATGAGCGTTACCCTGAGCCCTATTCGCTTATCCCGGCTCATGCAGTTGAGCGGGCCAGAGTGAGAGGGCTGGCGCAAGATATTGCTTGTGATATTCAGCCGCTGGCGAACCTGCGTGTTTTGCAGTCACTGTCTAATCAGTATGAGCTATCCAGTGACCAGACTAACGGTTGGTGCAAACACTGGATTGAAAAAGGTTTCGATGGCATAGAGCGTCGACTACAGACTCAGGCAGGACGCTTCTGTTTTGATTTTGATGTCACCATGGCTGACGTTTGTTTGGTGCCACAAGTGTATAACGCGAAGCGGTTTGGTGTTGATATGACACGCTACCCTCTCATATCGCGTATATATGATAATTGCCAGGCGCTAGAAGCGTTTCAGCAGGCAGAGCCAGAAAACCAACCCGACGCACAATAGCGTCGGGACATCATTTTATAGATATAGGGTTTTACTATTGGCTTTTGATGGGTAGCGCCGTTGTGTTCTTCACCTGTTTCAACGCAAAGGTGGAACTTAAGTGATCGACGCAGGGGAGATGCGTGAGCTTGGTTTTGAGAATGTGTTCGTACTCTTCAATACTTTCCACTATCACTTTCAACAGATAGTCTTTCTCGCCGCTGGTGGTGTGGCATTCTACAATTTCGTCGATGGACTGAACGGCTTTTTCAAAGTCGGTAAGTGAATCGCCATCGTGATTTTTCAGCGAGACATAAATAAATACCGACACCCCTAAATTGAGTTTTTTGCCGTTGAGTAAGGTCACTTTGCGAAGGATGATCCCTTCGGCTTCCAGGCGCTTAACCCGACGCCAGCAAGGGGTGTGCGACAAGCCAACCTGTTGGCTGAGATCTGCCATGGAAATCGTGGCATCTTGCTGCAACACACGTAGGATTTCGCGGTCGAATTTATCCAGTTTCATTAAGGTACTCGTGATTTCGCTATTATGATAGTTATTGTGCGTACATTATAATACTAGGATATACATCCTACAAAGCACTGACGAAAAAAATTGCCGTTCTACGCTGTAAATTAAACGGCATAAACTCGCAAAACCTGTCCTCAGTGGTGTGCGCTAGTATAGCGTTTTCTTGTCCAGGAACGGTTTACCCTATGTCTGTTTTTGATCACCCGGAATTTGATAAACATGAACACGTGGCATTTTGCCATGACGAAGCCAGTGGCTTAAAAGCCATTATTGCCATTCACAATACGAACCTTGGCCCGTCATTGGGTGGGTGTCGCATGTGGCCATATCTGAACAGCGCTGAAGCGCTGACTGATGTACTTCGTCTCTCTAAAGGAATGACGTACAAAGCAGCCATGGCAAACCTGAAACAGGGTGGTGGTAAGTCAGTAATCATCGGTGATCCGCGCAAGCATAAAACGGAAGACATGATGAAGGCCATGGGACGTTTTGTTGAAAGTCTCAATGGTCGTTACATCACTGCAGAAGACTCAGGGATTAGCGTTGAAAACCTGCAGGCTATGGCGACACAGTCATCACACATTGCAGGCACGTCGGCGCAGTATAATGCTCTGGGCGAAACGCCAACCGGCAACCCGGCTCCGTCAACGGCATACGGTGTGTTTGTGGGATTAAAAGCCACGGTACAACACGTACTTAAAAGTGACTTAAACGGTGTAAAAGTCGCCATTCAGGGCATGGGACACGTAGGCTATCGTCTGGCAAAGCAATTACATGCCGAAGGGGCCAAGCTTTACGTGGCAGATATTTATCCTGAAGGATTAGCTAAAGCCGAAGCAGAGCTGGGTGCAACGATTGTAGCGCCAGAAGAGATTCTGACTTTACCAGTGGACGTAATAGCACCTTGTGCAATGGGTTCATCCATTAACGATGAGTCGTTGCCTGACATTCAGGCAAAAATTATTGCCGGTGCTGCAAACAACCAGCTCGCAAGGGAGTCACTGGGTACCGCATTAAAAGAAAAAGGCATTGTGTATGCGCCGGATTACGTCATAAATGCGGGTGGTATCATCGATATTTATCACCAGAAGCTGGATGACTCTTCAGACGACGCTATGCGAGCACATATTGCCAAAATTGGCGACACCCTGGTAGAGGTTTACGAACGCGCAGAAGCAGAAAATCGCGCGACGAACCTGGTTGCAAATCAAATTGCTGAGGAACGTTTTACAACTCAGGGTTGAACTTTGCGACACAAGTCGTCATAATGCGCCGCGCTCCTGCAAAGGAGCGCAGGTTTCTATGGTGGGCTCTTGGTCCTCTCGCAATGATACTCTGTGAACCCGGTCAGGCCCGGAAGGGAGCAGCCGCAGCAGACGACTCATGTGCCGGGATGTGGCTGAGAGCCTGCCACCCAAATTCCCAATCCAGCTTTTACTATTCTTCGTCTTTCTTTACGACCTGATCCAGAAACTTAATCGCTTTTTCCACCGCATATTCCACGTTCATCTCCATTTGTTGGCGTTCGCTTTGCGGCAAATAAAATGCCATGTCGACTTCGTATCGAATGTAGCGTGGCGGCACCTGATTTAATGCCAGGCAACACAAATCAGCCAGGTAGTCTGCAGATTTTGTTCGGTCTAGTCCCAGATGTGCAATGCGTTCTAAAACCAGATGCTCGTAATAATTATGGATGTCGTCATCTAACTTCACAGTGTTTTCCTTGTTGTTATGTTCTCTTCATTTATAGCTTGTCTGCAGGGTATGTCGAGTTGATTCCTATAAATCTGAAAAAAATGACATTGAGAATTAATGCGGCACGGGTAAACAGAATATCTTTACAATCAAATGTCACAAGCACCTAACTCCTATATTCATGCCTAAAAAGACAGCCCCGAAGGACAGCTATTGTGACAAAAGCGGCGAAATTCAGAACACTTCAAGAAATAAAATACCAATATATGCGATAAGTGACATTTATGTGAGTTAAGTGGTAATAAATAAGTAATAATTAATTCGTATCTTTACGTTTTATTTGCAATAAAATATTTAATTTTAATGTGTATTATTATATGTATTTTCTGATTTATTTTATGTTTTATATTTGTCTATAATTTTGCTTTCCCCTTTTATAGTATGGATGGTGACTTGCTGAGTTAGCGTTGTTAGCGCTGAAGGATGCTTAACTTTTTACATTTTGTAAATATATGTGTACAAAATTTGGAGGTGGTTGATTCATCATTTTGTATAATTGCTATTGAATAATTTATCGCTATTGACCCCAAACTTATCATGCAGTTATTATCTTGGTGGGGTTCCCCAGTCTAAAAGTCGAGATAAAACGACTTAGTTATTCCAATATTGTGGTCCAGGGAGACAACACATGATAAATATGAAAAAGAGCCTTACTGCGATTAGTATCGCGGTTGGCCTAGGCTTATCTGTTCCAGTATATGCAGATGGCACGACAGGATATATTCAAGGTAATGCGGTTGAAACTTCAGGTGCGAAGTTGAGTAATGCCAGTGTTTCAATTACCAATCTGGAAACCGGTCTGACCCGCTCAGTTGTGACTGATGAAAATGGCGTTTTCCGTTTTCCATTACTACCCCCAGGTAATTATAAAATTGTTGCCGAAAAGGGCGGGTACAAAACAACCATTCAAGAAAGTGTAGCGGTTGGTATCAGTGGTAAAACTAACATCAATATCTCTCTGGCAAGTGAAGATGTTGAAACAATTGAAGTTGTTGGTTCTTCAATTGCAATGGTAGACATTACCAGTTCTACTACAGGTATTGTTGTAGACACGCTTACTTTAGATAAAGTTCCGGTGCCTCGTAATTTGACGTCAGTTGCTTTATTGGCGCCAGGCACAACGCGTGGTGACTCTGCATTCGGTGATTTACCTTCTATCGGTGGTGCATCTGTAGGTGAGAATGCTTATTATGTAAACGGCCTGAACATCACTAACTTCCGTACTGGTGTTGGTTCTAGTGAACCACCATTCGATATGTACGACATGTTTGAAGTAAAAACAGGTGGTTATTCAGCAGAGTTTGGTCGCGTAACTGGTGGTGTTATTAACGCCAAAATTAAGAGCGGTACAAACGAATTCAAGTGGGGCGTAAACGCTTACTATGAGCCTGATTCATTACGCGAAGATCGTCCTTCTTCATATTTTACTTCCAACGACCTTTACAGAATTAACAACGACTTCGACAAGGCAGATTCACTGGATTATAACATCTGGTCGAGCGGTGCATTAATCGAAGATAAATTGTTCTACTATGTATTGGTAAACCCGCGTGATGTTGAACAATCGTACCGTGGTTCTCAATCTATCGTTGATGGTTCCTTATTTGAAAACCGTTACACAGAAAAAGACGACGACACGTTTTGGGTTGCAAAGGTTGACTGGTATGTAACCGAAGACAACATTCTCGAACTTACCGCATTCTCTGATGAAAGAACGACACTGGTATCGACGGGCTTCTTTTATGATGGCGTTGAGGACGGCGAGCCTGCAGTCAGTGAAGAAAACGAAGGTGGCTTAAACGCCAGCGTGAAATGGACAAGTATTCTTACTGACGACTTCTCAGTATCTGCTATGTATGGTATCAACAAGCAAGACCGCACTGTTGGTAGTACATTGGATGCGAACCCAGCTGTTTATTATCGTTATGACAGTACTGCTGCCTTTGTTCCGGCAAATACGTTTGCTAACTTCTCTGTAGAACAAGGTGAAGATGAGCGTGAAGTTTTCCGTGTAGATGCTGACTGGTTTGTTGGTGATCACTCAATTCGTTTTGGTGTGGATTACGAAAAACTGACAGCCACTTCAAATACGATTAACTCTGGTGGTGCATACTACTTGTACTATGTTGACGATAGCACTGATGCAGAAGAAATCTATCAGGTTCGCCATCGTACATACCAGGCGGGTGGTGATTTCGAATCTGAAAACTTTGCATTCTATGTGAATGATCAGTGGCAAGTAACAGATGACCTTGTACTTAACATGGGTATCCGTAACGACTCATTCGAAAACTTCAATGCTAACGGCGAAACCTTTGTTAAACTTGATAACCAATGGGCATTACGCTTAGGTGCTGTTTATGATGTGATGGGCGATGGCGAGTCTAAATTGTGGGCGAGCTACGGTCGTTATTATCTACCAGTTGCTGCAAATACAAACATCCGTTTGGCCGGTGCAGAAACATACATCCAGGAGTACTATGAGTTTGAAGGATTCGCAAACGAAGCTCTTGGTATTCCAAATCTAACTGGTGCTCAAACGCGTCCGGATGATATCTTCGCAAATGGTGAAGCGGCTTCTCCAGAAGCGATTGTAGATAGCAATATGGACTCTATGTACTCAGACGAGTTTATTGCCGGCTATCAATTCCAGCTTACAGACGACTGGAGCATGGCTATCCAAGGTACTTACCGTGAATTGGCTACGACCATTGAAGACGTGGCGATTGATGCGGCGGTTATCACTTGGGCAGAAGAAAATGGTTACGGCGATGTTTCTGACATTTGGACTGGCTTCCACCAATATGTATTAACAAACCCTGGTTCAAATATGCGCATTGCAACTGATGAACTTCCGGGCGCAGAAGGTGAGCTTGTATGGATGGACCTGTCTGCAGAAGATCTAGGCTATCCAGAGTCAATCCGTAAATATGCGTCAGTAGATGTTACTTTTGAAAAAGCATGGGACGGTGTTTGGTTGTTAAACGCAGCATATACTTGGTCACACAGCTGGGGTAACAACGAAGGTTATGTGCGTTCAGACAACGGTCAGGACGATGCGGGTTTGACGACCTTGTTCGACCAACCGGGATTACTTGACGGGGCTTATGGCGATCTGCCTAATGACAGACGTCATCAGTTCAAAGTATTTGGTTCTTATGCTGTAACTGAAAACTTTAACCTTGGTGCAAACCTTCAGTTCTGGACTGGTCGTCCGAAAAATGCATTCGGTTACCACCCTACAGACGTGTTTGCTCAGGCGTACGGTTCTGAGTCATTCTACAAAAACGGTGTTCTGGCTCCACGTGGCTCAGAAGGTCGCACTAACAGCTATTGGAACTTAGATCTTACCGCTTCTTATAATGTAGAAATTGGTGAAGATTACGATCTGACACTCCGTGCAGATATCTTTAACGTTCTTAATAACGACACCGTTACTGAAGTTAATGAAATCTATGATGACGAAGGTGATGTAGCTGGTTCTGGTGCAGTTAACCCGAACTTCGGTTTGCCAACTGCTTGGCAGTCACCTCGTTACGTTCGATTCAGCGTAAACTTCAGATACTAAGAAGTTTGTTAAATTCTGATTAGCGTAAAACAAAAAACCCTCACATCGTGAGGGTTTTTTTTCGTCTTTCAACAATGCAAGTCATCAGTCGTTATTCGAAATTTAACTCGACTAGTGTGCTTGAATTAAATTATTGAGGTTGTGTTCTATATTAGCCTTTGCCAAACATCATCAAGACTGAACTTCGGCTACAAAACAGTCAACGTGACTTAAAGTTCCGTCTTAGATAAAAATAACTCCTTTATATGTGTAAATATATAGTTACACTTCCGTGCAGAATGGCTGACGCCCTATTATAACCTTCATCTATAACGGATATTGAGTCGAACCTAGCTTGGCCAATAGCTTTAGTACCTTGTAAATAAAGGCCCGAGGGTGTTTATGTATTGCAATAATCTTTACTTTTCAAATCTAAAATAAACTTGACTATCTAATTTGTTTGTGGTCGAAAATTGTTAGGTGTAAGGTCGTTTTGTTGGTTTTTTGTTCCATTTATGTGTTTTTTTGTAAAAGTCAAGTAAATATTTGTGCTTAGCGTCTCTTGATAAGCGTAAAAGTAAAAATGCCACTCCGACCACCCAATTAATTGATTGGTTCAAATTTATTTGCTAAAAGAATATGAGCGTACGGTTGGCAAAGATTGTGTAAATGTTTGTAAATCGATGTAACGCTGTTTTTTATATATAAAAAAATTACATTAATCCAGGGGATTACAATGAATAAAAATAACATGTCTAAGCTTTCAAAAAGCGTTAGACTGGCACTACTTTTCGGTACAGTTACGGCGGCGACGCCAGCATTTGCACAAGATGCCGAAAATACTGACGAGACAGAAGGCAAACTTGTAGAGAAAATTGAAGTCACCGGCTCACGTATTTCTCGCATCGACATGGAGCCGACTCAGCTTGTAGATGCTATCGACGACAGCTATATCCGCGACCGCGGTATGACTAATGCAATTACCGCGCTCTTAGACCTGCCTGGCGTTGCTGCGGGTACAACGCCTGAAATTGGTGGTAACACAGCGGCAAGCTCTCAAGGCTTAGGTCAAAACACGATCAGTTTGTACGGTTTGGGATCTCAACGTACGCTGACACTGATTAACGGCAAACGTTTTATTTCCAGTAACTCACCTGTTGGTGGCGGCAGTGCGCCGGGAGCGCAGGTTGACGTTAACAATATTCCTGTATCATTGATTGATCGCGTTGAAGTCATGAAGGTAGGTGGTGCACCTGTATACGGCGCCGATGCCGTCGCCGGTGTAGTTAACTATATTCTGAAGCGCGATTATGAAGGTTTTGAAATTTCCTACGACTACACTTATCAGGATGGTATTTCAAGTGACCAGTCTGTACGTACTTTATTAGGCGGAAACTTCGACGGTGGCCGTGGTAACGTAACGGTAGCCTTCGAATATAACGAACAAGACAATATTGCAGCATTCAGAGTTCCAAGTCTCGCCAATGACTGGAGTAGCTTCACTCCATTCCCTGAAAATGGTGTACCAAATGCAGACGGTGAAATCCCTGTAAACCAGGTACGTTTGGTTCCAAACCCTCGAGCAGGCATTCTGTCAAATTCAGGTTTGATCACTCCGGGTTCACTGGGGCTGACGAACTATGGAATTGGCGCATGGGATGGGAACTTCATTCAGTTTAATCCTGATGGCTCCGGTACAATCGTTCCTTACGATCCGGGTATCGCACAAGATAATGCTGTTTGGGCTTCAGGCGGTGATGGCCTAAATCTGGGCGAAGCAAATACAGCTCGTGAAGGCTTCGAGCGATATAACCTGACAGTACTCGGTAGCTATAAAATTACCGATGACGTGAATTTAGACGTTTCATTTTTTGCGAACCGTTCAGATGCGTCTAACCAAGGTTATCAAGCAGTTCAGTACAGCTCCGGTGCTTTCCAGTATGACGGGGCCGCGCTAAAATTTTCTACAGACAACCCATTCCTTGTGGACAGCGCTCGTGAAACGCTGGAAGGTTATCTGGGTGGACCTGGTGAATTCTACATGCACAAAGCATGGGTAAATTTGGGTCAACGTCAAATCATTAACGAATCTAATGTTTACAGTGCAAACGCCGAGTTAAACGGTGAGTTTGAGCTGGACGATAAATTCTTTGATTGGTCGGTTGGGTACCAGAAAGGTATCAGCACTATCTATTCACAAAGACAGAGTCTTGATACAGCTAAGTGGCTTAATGCTATGGACGTAGGTATCAACCCCGAAACTGGTGAAGTTGATTGTCGTTACAATTATGATCCGGATTTCGAAGGTGGATTTGTTCCATCAGGTAGTGGTGTAGCAGCGTTTGAAAATGTGCTTGGCCCTGTTGGAGACTGTGCGCCTTTGAACCCTTTCGGTTCGATTACCGATGCAGCAGCTTCTTACGTATTGTATAACGACCAAGGCCAAAGCCGAGTAGAACAGTCAATGTTCTATGCGTACCTTTCTGGTGAAATCGCTGAACTTCCAGCTGGTCCTTTAGCCTTTGCAACTGGTTACGAGCGTCGTATTGAATCTGCCGAGTTCCGTCCTGACGGTACAGCAACAATTTTAGGTTTTGCACCAAATGCGACTGCGGGTTCATATAAGACTGAAGATACTTATGCAGAGATAAGCGTGCCTGTTTTCTCTGAAGACATGGATATTCCTGTATTCTACTCTCTGAGTCTTGATGCATCTTATCGTAAAATTGATAATTCTCGCTCTGGCTCGGATGATGTTTGGGCATTAGGCTTGAATTGGCGTCCAATTGAAGACGTTATGATTCGTGGTAATATCGCCGAAACAGTCCGTGCACCAGCTGTAACTGAGTTGTTCCTGCCAGTAGTAGAAACAAGTTCATTTGCTACAGACCCTTGTGATAACCGTAACATTGGTGATGGTCCTAACCCTTCAGTACGTGAAGCTAACTGTCGCGCAGACGGTATTCCTGAAGGCTTCCTGAGTGAGATACAAAATGCGTCTCGTCGGGGCTTTACAGGTGGAAATGCAACGCTGAATAACGAACAGGCAGAAAGTGTTAACTACGGTATCGTTTATACGCCAAGTTGGGCTGAAGGTCTTGATTTGTCAATCGACTTTATCAAAATTGATATTTCTGATGCGATTGTTGAATTCTCGATTACAGACATTCTGAATGCCTGTTACGATGCGACTGACTTCCCGAATTCTTTCTGTAGTCAGTTTAACCGTATGGAAAATGGCCAGTTCCCTGGTGTTAACGCATTTACATCTGGTTATGTGAACGCAGCATTACGTAATTTCGAAGGTATCGAATACGCTGTTAACTATCGCAATGAACTTTCAGACTATCCGCTGGTGGGAAGTTTCTTCGGTGAAGGCAGTGGTGATCTGAACTGGTCATTACGTGCATTCAAGCAGCGTAAAAACGAAATTTCAAACACTGGTTTCGACTTTACAGACGATACTGGTCAGTGGAATGATCCAGACCTGACAGCTAACCTACAAGTTTCTTATTCTGTAGGTGACTTGTTTGCGTTTGTTGACTTCAACTATACCGCAGAAACAGAGCGTAACGTTGAGCAGACAGAACCGCTACAGTATATTGATCAAAATGGTAATCCGTACACTAAAGTGCCTTCTCGCATGTTAATTGATGTGGGTGCGACTTATCAGTTAACGGAAAATATTTTGATGCGTGCAAGTGTTCAAAATGCAACAGACTGGTATCCAAACCCAATCGAAATTTCAATTGGACGCTATACCTATGGAAGAACTTACAATGTAGGTTTCACCGCCAACTTCTAACGTACTGTTATTAAGTGATAAACGGGCTTCTTTATGAAGCCCTTTTTTTTCGGAGCAAATATGTATCAGACCCTTGTGGTTATTGACGACTTTTTGGACATTGCGGACGAGATTCGTTCCAGAGCATTGGCTATGGATTATCCGGTACTACCAGGAGAACAGTATTTTCCAGGTAGAAACTCAGCCGAATCATTACGTATCCAGGGGATGGACGAGTTAATTAGCAGAATTGTAGGAGAACCCTTGCAGCCAGCGGAAGGTACCAGCCATGGAAAATTCAGATTGGCGCTAGAGGGGGAAAGAGGCAAAGGCGGTGTGCATATCGACAACTGTGATTGGTCAGGTATTTTGTATCTGTCAAAAGACAAAGATTGTCAGGGAGGGACAGATTTTTATCGGCACAATCAGTTGAACAGTGATAGAGCTCCTTTAACGAAGCAAGATCTAGTAAAAATGGGATTGGATAACTTCGAATCTTTCTGGAAAAACATAATGCAACGAGACAATGTTGATTATGCAAAGTGGACATTAACGACACATATACCTATGCGCTATAATCGTTTAATTCTATTCAGACCATGGCTGTTTCACGATGCAGGTAAAAGTTTCGGTAATACGCCTGAAAATGGTCGTTTGATTTATCCGCTATTTTATCGAAGAGCTAATTAGCACAG
>NZ_CFIDRX010000105.1:9935-15208 GCF_984433645.1 Marisediminitalea sp. | reverse complement strand
GAAGCGTATATCCGGGATCTTAGGAAACATCCAACAATGGTTGTTTCGAAATCACGGCCTTTTTGAGTAGGTCCCGGGGCAAGCCCGGGATGACGAATGGTGTGTCGTCCCTAAAAGGTGCAGTGATATCTCCCCACATATCGTCCCGGAATCGCGAAGCGTATATCCGGGATCTTAGGAAACATCCAACAATGGTTGTTTCGAAATCGCGGCCTTTTTGACTAGGTCCCGGAACAAGTCCGGGATGACGGGGGAGGTTGTCGTCCCGGAATCGCGAAGCGTATATCCGGGATCTTAGGAAACATCCAGCAATGGTTGTTTCGAAATCTCAGCCTTTTTGAGAAGGTCCCGGGGCAAGCCCGGGATGACGAAATGTTGGTGGGATGACGGGGAGGGGGCGTCTCCGCTCTTTCACTGTCGTGCGCTCACTACACCGTCGTCCCCGCGAAGGCGGGGAACTAAAAATCAACCTATATGTGAACGAATCACACTTGCCAGAACGGTAATCGACTTTTCAATGTCGGCGTGCGACAGGCGAGCGAAGCTTAGGCGCAGGAAGCCGTCGGTGTATGCTTCTTTCGTCGGGAAGAATGGGGTGCCGGGTAGTACCAGTACTTTCTGTTCCAGGGCGTCATGCAGAATTTGCTTGGAAGACACCCCTTCCGGTAGTGCCAGCCAGAAAAACATACCGCCTTTCGGGGCGTGTATGGTCATGCAATCACCTAATTCGCGCTCTAGTGCGGCGGCCATGACGTCGCGTTTGCCTTTGTACGAAGAACGAATCACCTCTAAATGCGCAGGTAACTTGCCTTCGGCAATAAACGTCGAAACGAGTGATTGACCAAGGCGGTTGGTGTGTAAGTCGCTGGCTTGTTTAATTTTTACCAGAAACGGCATCACTGCCGGACTGGCCGACACATAACCCACCCGGAGTCCGGGCCACAATACTTTTGAGAAACTGCCCATGTAAACCCATGGCGCGGCGTTCAATAAACTGGCGATAGGCGTTATAACCACATCGTCGTAGTACAGATCGCGGTAGGGATCGTCTTCTACCAGCAAAATATTGTGCGCGTCGATGATCTCTGCAATCGCTTCACGGCGTGCAACGCTGTAACAATGCCCCGCAGGATTCTGAAAGTTCGGAATAAGGTACACCGCTTTGGGATTGTACTGCTCAATTGCCGCTTTCAGGGCTTCAGGGTTCATGCCGGTTTCGTCCGACTCCACCGTTTTGACTACTGCACCCTGTAACTGAAACACTTGCAGAGCCGCCAGGTAAGTGGGCTGCTCGGTAAGTACAACATCGCCCGGGTTCAACACGAGCCGGCTAATCAAGTCCAGCCCTTGCTGTGAGCCATTGGTTACCAATACCTGACTGGACTCAACTGACAGACCACGCTCACTGATGATATGGCTGATTTGCTGGCGTAGTGCTGGCTCACCTTCACTGGGACCGTACTGAGCAAATGATGTGACCGGTGCAAGGTCCGGTAACGGTGGCATCAGGGTTTCGTCGGGGAGTCCACCTGCCAATGAAAGAATGTCTGGCTGTTGAGAATATTGCAGTAGCTCGCGAACCAGCGACGACTCCATTTGTTGTGCCTGAGGCGTGAGCAGGTGAGAAAGTTGCATGAGGTCCAAGTCGGTAATTAAAGTTGTGCAGAGCATACTAGCTTTGCCGCTAAAAACGTACAGGTACACATGAATAAATTTTGCTCCATACAGATATTACGTCTTGCAGTGGGGTTTATCTGGGTAATCGAGAGTTGAAAAGTGCAATGAAACAGGCTTTTCCTGCGCATACGGTTGACCTGTGGTTAAACTTTGCACACACTGAACGGATTGATACTTAAGCCCCGAAGCAGCAGGTATGCACACCGCGGGGGCAGGCAAGGGACAGGCAAATGCGTTACCGGGTGAATGATTTTGAAATCGATACCAACGCCTACAGTATCAAACACCGTGATATGCCGATTGCCGTTGAGCCAAAAGTCTTTGATGTCATTGTATATTTGATTGCTAATCGGGACCGGGTGGTTACCCGACAGGCTTTCTTTGATGCCATTTGGACCGGGCTGGCGGTGTCGGATGCGACCTTGAGTAATCACATAAAATTTGCACGCACCGCGCTGCATGACGACGGGCAGCGGCAGGCCGTAATCAAAACGATTCATGGCAGGGGGTATCAGTTTGTTGCACCGGTAACGGAAATCCCCGAACTGCCAAGCAATACTTCCGTCTTGCCTGAACAAACAGCACCGGGTGGCTCACTGGCAAGCAGTGTACATTCCCGCTTCAATCGCTTTGTTTTTGCCGCGATTACCCTGTTAACGCTTGCTGTGCTCATGTTGTTTATCTGGCAAATAAACGGTGGCATAGCCCCCTCTGAATCTGACAGCAGCGAATCTGGCGTATCGACTGCTGGCGATAAATCCATTGCTATTCTGCCTTTTTCTTACGCATCCGATACCGCCGAAGATGCGTTTTTTTCAGACGGTATGCACTCAGCCTTACTGGCGCAAATTGCGGCTTACCCGGCATTAAAAACAATCGCAAAGGGGTCAGTTGCTCACTACGACCCCGCTACGGCAGATGTGAAAGCGGTGGGCACGACATTGTCGGTTGCTACTGTTTTATTGGGGGAAGTGAAGCGTGCCGGGCAGCAAATTCGCGTTGATGTGCAGTTAATTGATACTGCCAATGCGCGCCAGCTTTGGGCTGGTACTTATACCAGAGCACTCACAGCGGAAAACATTTTTATTATTCAGCAGGCAATTTCACTGGATATAGCGAAAGCGCTGAATCTGGCGTTAACGGCTAAACAAAACAGCCAGCACCAGCACTTTCCCACACAAAACCTGATTGCACTGGAATATTATTTTCAGGGCAAATCGTTGGCGAATCAGGGGACAACACAGGACAACACCAAGGCCCTTGAATACCTGGAGCAGGCCATAAAGGCCGATCCCTCCTTTGCGTTGGCCTATGCCGAATTAGCCCGGTTGGAGTTAAATCAGATCCATTGGGCGGGCAAGCCTGTTGAGCAGCAAGTACTTATAGCCAGTCCTCTTATTGAAAGAGCGCTGGCGCTGCAACCAACATTGGGAGAAGCCTTTGTAGCACTGGGTGTGTTGCACGTCTTTAAACAACGTTTTGGCGATGCTGAAACGGCATTTACCCAGGCGCTCGATATTATTCCGGGCAATGTTACCGCTTTGTCAGAATACGGTAATTTACTGTTGTGGAAATTACGGCGCATTGAGCAGGCTGAAGCTGTGTTTGCCAAAGCCGTAGCAATAAGTCCGTTAGACCCATTGCTTAAAACGCAGTGGGTGAGCGCTCTGATTGATGCCGGTCGATTTGCCCAGGCCCGCATGATTATCGATACGTTGATTGAGCAGAATCCGACGTTTGCGCCGGCCTACCGATCCCGGTCGGATTACTACTATTGGCTGGGTCATGCACTCCCCGCTTCACAGGTTGCGCTGAGTCAAAACTTGCAATATTCGCCTGAAGCGCCGTTCAGTTCGATGATTATGGCGCAGGTATACATATTAACGGGAGATACCCAAAAGGCCGTAGATTGGTTGGCGCACAGTTTGTCGCTGGCGCCGGGCTCCGACAACATGTTGCTGGCAAATGCCATGATTGCACATTTAACCGGAAAGCATGGCAAAGCGCTCGATATGTTTCTGCAATTACCCGCCAACCAGCACGTGTTCCCTGTTTATATGTTTGATTTGGTGGAAGTGGGGCAAGGACTCGGGCGGGCCCAGGACGTTGAGAACCACTATCGGCAGTTTTTCCCATCGTTGTATCAGGATGCGGTCAATGTTGATGCTTCGAACTTCATACCGGCGGTCGCCGTTGCCAGGTTAATGATAAACCGGGGAGAACATGCCCGCGGTCACGCACTGTTAGATAAATGCCTGGCGGTGGTGACTACAGCGCCGTTCGGCGGTTGGTCAACAAAAGAGAGTGACTGGAAAACCCGAATTTACCTTGCAAAAGGGGAGGTAGAGTTGGCCGCCAGGTCATTCGCTGATTATGTTGCTGCGGGGCACGGCGCGGACTCTATTGTAACATCGCCTACCTATGCGCCACTGAAAGACCACCCGGTCTTTCAACGGGCATTGTCGGACATGCAGAATACGCTGAAAAATGCCCGCCAACGGCTGCGGGAACTGGAAGATAGTGGCGAGATTATGTTGCCTGGCTCACTTAACCCTCATTCGCAGTAATTCGAAGATTATTAGACGAATATTAGGCTTTCGTTAGGACTTTCTTGTGTGAATGACCAATAGTGCAAAGCGTCATTTACCGAGCCACAGCATGGTTCACTGCAAAGGAAGACGGTTATGCCTGGTCCTGTTGAAATTCTGTTCGACCCCCTTTCATTAGTTGTGTTTGCCTTATACGGCGCATTTGTTTTGGTTGAATCTTTGTTCCCTGCCAGGGAATTACCCAAGATTGCTGGCTGGCGGATACGATCGTTCTGCGCTTTTGTTGTGTTCTTTTATCTTGCTACGTATTTGCCAATGGTTTGGGATGCCTATTTGCTGCCTTATCAACTGGTGGATTTACGCCATCTGAACCCTTACATCGGCGCGGTTGTTGGGTTACTGGTGTTCAATTTCTTTTTGTATGTCTGGCACCGCCTAATACATGAGTCAAACGTGTTGTGGCGGGTATTTCACCAGTTTCATCACAGCGCTGAGCGGGTAGACACATTCGGCGCTTTTTACTTTAGCCCGATGGACATTATAGGGTTCACTTTCCTGGGCAGCGTTAGCCTGGTGCTGGTGGCAGGTTTGTCGGTTGAGGCCGCTACGTTGTACTTGTACGCATCGGTATTTTTGCCGCTGTTTCAACACATGAATGTTAAGACGCCAACCTGGATTGGCTATGTTATTCAGCGACCGGAAAGTCATTCTGTCCATCATGAAAAAGGCATTCACGCCTACAATTATGCCGACTTGCCTATTTTCGATATGTTGTTTGGCACCTTTAAAAATCCCACCAATTTTGCCGCAGAGACAGGGTTTTATTCTGGCGCTTTATCAAGGGTAATGGACATGCTGATGTGCCACGATGTGTCTGTGCCAAAAGATGAATCAACGCTCGAATCCAAGCCATTGGGTTAATGTAGGTCTCGGAACAAGCCAAGGTCCCGGAACAAGCCAAGGTCCCGGAACAAGCCAAGGTCCCGGGACAAGCCCGGGATGACGGGGAGGGGGGCGTCTCAGCATCACAGTGGGCTACCTTCATCC
>NZ_CFIDRX010000105.1:9438-9835 GCF_984433645.1 Marisediminitalea sp. | reverse complement strand
GTCGTCCCGGAAACGCGCAGCGCTTATCCGGGATCTTGTAACCACCCCACACGTCGTCCCCCCACTCCACCGTCATCCCCGCGAAGGCGGGGAACTTATCAGGTATGAGCGTGCTGTTTGAAAAGGTCCCGGAACAAGCCAAGGTCCCGGGGCAAGCCCGGGATGACGGGGGAGGGGGGCGTCTCCGCATCAAAGTGAGATACCTTCATCCGTCGTCCCGGAAACGCGCAGCGCTTATCCGGGATCTTGTAACCACCCCACACGTCATCCCATCCACTCCACCGTCATCCCATCCACTCCATCGTCATCCCCGCGAAGGCGGGGAACTTATCAGGTATGAGTGTGCTGTTTGAAAAGGTCCCGGAACAAGCCAAGGTCCCGGGACAAGCCCGGGATG
>NZ_CFIDRX010000105.1:0-9338 GCF_984433645.1 Marisediminitalea sp. | reverse complement strand
AGGATATATCCATACAACCGTCGTCCCGGAAACGCGCAGCGCTTATCCGGGATCTTGTAACCACCCCAAACGTCGTCCCATCCACTTCACCGTCATCCCATCCACTCCACCG
This sequence comes from Marisediminitalea sp., assembly GCF_984433645.1. Taxonomy (NCBI): domain Bacteria; kingdom Pseudomonadati; phylum Pseudomonadota; class Gammaproteobacteria; order Alteromonadales; family Alteromonadaceae; genus Marisediminitalea; species Marisediminitalea sp. The sequence goes on along the minus strand of NZ_CFIDRX010000105.1, from coordinate 9,226 downwards.
TCATCCCCGCGAAGGCGGGGAACTTATCAGGTACGAGCGTGCTGTTTGAAAAGGTCCCGGAACAAGCCAAGGTCCCGGGACAAGCCCGGGATGACTGGGGAAAGGATATATCCATACAACCGTCGTCCCGGAAACGCGCAGCGCTTATCCGGGATCTATAGAAACAGCAATTGGTGGTTGTTTTTACTTCGTGGCCTTTTTTCTAAGGTCCCGGGGCAAGCCCGGGATGACGGGGAGGGAGGCGTCTCCGCTTCTCCACTCTATCCGTCATCCCCGCGAAGGCGGGGAACCAGAGAAACATCAACACTATTCGTGCAAACACCAATAGCCCAACGCTAACATCGCAAACGATTGCATTTGAGGGTATTAAATGCTGTACGTAAGTAACTGCAGGCATACGCCATTCGGCGGAAATGGGTTTCTGCGACGATTTTCTACGCATATACTGCGTGCCCTGTTGAAGTAGAAGGGCAAATTAAGAATGAAAAATATAAACCATGGTTTTACCCTTATTGAATTAATTATCGTCATCGTGATTTTGGGCATTTTATCGGTCGTTGCTGCACCGAAGTTCATTGATTTCAGTGACGATGCAAACGATGCCACTACGGTTGCGACATCAAGTGCGTTTAAGAGTGGTGTAGCTTTACTGCATGCTAAATATCAGGTTCGACAGACAACACCTATTGCTATTGGGAATCAGTCAGTTGATTTTAACAGCGTTGGCTGGCCGGTTGGTTCAACAACCGACAGTGCCGGGTGTGCTGACCTGTGGAATAAAGTGTTCAGCAATGCTGAGCCTATTAGTGTGGCTGCGTCGTTCACCTCTACCTTGAGCCCGGGGTGGAACGCATTTGCCTATAATCAGATATGCGGATACATCAAAAGCGATGGCGGAGAGGCCGTATATCAAAGCAGTTCTCCACACTTTGTGTATTACTCCGATGCTTTCAGCTACTCTGGTGGTGGATATAACTACGATGGCCAGGCGGGCGACGTAAAGCTCTATGGCATGTAATTCAGAGCCGCTAACGCGTTAACAGTTGCTGCTGTTAACGCTGTTAGTCGAAGTTTGTTTAAACGGACTTTGTTTGGAGGTCGTCAGCTTTTCCCGCTTTGCCATGGAGTAAAGTAGTCTGGCGACAATAGACGGTGTGCCGTCGTCGATGCATTGCATGAGAAGTGTTTTATCTGCCACGTCTTTGCAATTAGTCGGAATATGCTGCTCTTGCATTAATTTGTACAACACGCTGTGTACAAGTGCACCTCGAACGGCATTCTTGCACCAAAAACCACGACATTTTGGCCCATCCCATTGATACCCCTGCTTAATGATGAGGCGTCCTCCTCGTAACAGTGAAACGTCTGACGTAATGATGTCGGTAGGTGGCTTTATACCAATCAGTAAGTGTACATCTTCCTGTAACGTGTATTTATGGAGCTTCTTTGACTGCTGCATAGCTTACTTCACACTGTTGTTGGGTTAAATAATGTCGCCTGAATGCCTGTCTGGTATTCAGAACTTTGTTGTGTCTTTTAACCCTGTGTCACATGAACCTAAGTTCTCTCACTTAAATTTCATTTTTTTACTAACAGATAAGGTGTAGCAGATAATAGACAGATTTCCATGTATTACTCTTGCCACCGACTCTGTTTTACCTTAGCCTCGTAATTATCTTATTTTCATACAGTTAGAACGTGGTGCTACCTGAGACTAAACCAGCTATCTCGGGCTCACCTGAATCTCTATTAAGTGGTATTGCTTCAGGCAACAAGTCTGCAGAAGAAGAACTCGTGCGTCACTATTGGCGCGCGCTGTATCTTATGTTGTTCAGAGATTGCCACGACCACAGCATGGCCAGTGACATGGCTCAGGAAGCCCTGTGTGTTTGCCTGGTAAAAGCCCGTGCTGGCGAAATTCGTGAAGCCAAAGCACTTACTTCATTTGTTCACCGAACCGCTACTAATCTGCTTATTGCCCACAAACGCAAAGAAAAACGTCAGAAAACTGAATTTACAGACGATCTCGACAGGTTGTTTGGCGAGCTCGATGGACCCGCGCAGCAGTGCCAGCGCGAAAAGATAGTCGCGTTGGTGGCAGGCGTACTGAATGAAATGCCGGTAGAACGTGACCGGGATATTCTGGTGGAATATTTTGTTCATGGCACGTCAAAAGAAGAGTTGTGCGATTTACTGTCGTTGTCGCCGGAGCATTTTGACCGGGTGCTTTACCGAGCGCGTCAGCGGCTAAAGCAGAAACTGAGTCTGGCGATTAGCGAACAGGGTAGCAATTTCTCTCTGGTGTCATTATTGGGATGTGGTTTGGTTGTGTTGTTGTGTGGTGAGACTTCACCAACGACCATTGCGGATGAACAAGTGAGAGAACTTCAGGTTTCATATCACTTGTCACAACGGATAAGCAATAACATTACCAAAGACGGCGTGTCTGACAGTAGTGAAGGTAAGGAATATGACACAACACAACACTCCTAAATTTGATAACCCGGACATGTTACAGCGCTACTTGCACAACAAATTATCGGACTCTGAACGAGTCGAATTTGAGCTGCACATGCTGGACAATCCTGCGTTAGTTGATACCGTAGAAATCGACCATCTGTATAAGCAAACGCTGGTAGATGCCGTGCAACACAACAAAGCCGGTGCGGGCTTCTGGCAGTGGATTCGAGTAAACTGCTGGGCATCGCCAATGCGTGCCAGTGTATGTACATTTGCCGCTTGCGCTATCGTGTTTACACTCTCGCATACCGGTGGTAAATCTAATGGCCTGGTGAGCTCTCAGGTGGAGTACCTGGAAACCGTTCGCTCGGCATCGTCGGCGCTACCGGTTTTTGTTCTGAAGAAAGACTCAGACGTAATGGCGTTAATGGTACAAACGTATTTTGCTGAACCGGATGCAACGTATTCGGTAACCGTAACGGCCAAGGATTCTGCCCGGGTTGTAATGGCCTATCAGGTGAAAGGCAACGAACACGGTGAATTGCTGGTGGTATTATCGCGCGAGCAAGTGCATAGTGGTGAATACATAGTGGAAGTGACTGATGCTGGCGAAAACGCCCCTCAGGAAATTGGATTTATCCTAAACATGGAATAAGGAAGTTTGTATGGCGCTTGGCCGTTGTGCTGTGAAGTATGAGCCGTTAAATGAGCCAACAAACGAGCAATTAATGGCGCTTGGGCTGGCAATGTCTAATCGGATTGCCAGCACTACTACCGTTAAAGCGCCTTACGATTTACCTGCCGGGTTTACTTATTTTGGTCAGTTTGTCGACCATGACCTTTCTTATTTTACCGACGAAGATACCCCCTTTGATGGCCCCGGTAAGCTAACCCAGAAAATGCGCCCGATGTTAGATTTACACGGGCTTTACAGCCATGTATCGGCGCAGCCTGATGCCTTGTGTAACACAATGCCGGGTGCGTTTGCATTGCAGTCTTTAGGCGTGAATGACGCAAATATAACCGTGTGGGATATGCCCCGCGATGCCGAAGGCTTCGCTTTGATAGGTGACGCCCGCAACGACGAAAACTTTCTGCTTTCTCAGTTTCACACTCTTATGCTGCGACTGCACAATGCGGTAATCGCTGAACTTATTGCGTCTGGCGCTGAGCGTGATCCCTCGGTGTTAAGGCAACAGGCCAGAGCCTGTGTTGAGCAGGTGTATCGACGAATTATTGTGCAGGACTACTTAAAGCGCTTGCTGTGCGACGAGGTGTGGCATGGCTATTTTGGCACACCGGAACAGCAATGGACCCATTGGTCGCTGTACAGTGACGCTGACTTTAACCGCCCGAATGCGTTTAATTTGGCGGCCTATCGATTTGGTCACGCTCAGGTGAGAGGCATTTATGGTGTGAATGCGAAGCGAAGCATCACGCTGGACGAACTGTTTGACTACCGCGGCGGGCGGAATTATTACCAACATCACCGGCATATTCCGCCTGAACTCGGCGTAGACTGGCAGCTGTTTTTTTATGATTCAGTGACGGATCATCCCTTTGTGCAGGTTGCCCTGCCAGTCAGGCCAACCGTGCCGCTAAAAATTCCCCACATTGCGTCGCCGTTAAATCGCTTGGCCGTACGAAATTTACTGCGCAGCCGCGATCAGGAATTGCCGTGTGCTCAGGCCATTATGCAAAACGAGACGTTTCAGCAGGTGTGCCAACAACTGGCATCGCCGTCTGGTATTTTGCATAGCGACAATCTGGATAACGGCTATTTTTCGCATATTAGTAACGGTGAAATGTTTAATAACACAACACCGTTGTGGTACTTCATTTTGCGTGAAGGTGAAGTGATGCGTGGGCGAGCATACCGCGACCAAGGCATATTAGGGCCGATGGGTAGTATACTGGTTGCTGCGTTTTTCAAGTTAACCTTACAGCATACGCCGGGGCAGGCAGACTTTGATGTGCGTGCATTGCCTCTGCAAATCGAGACGATTTCGAGCATGAGCGAAATGGTTCGCTATGTACTACAGCAAGAAGGAAAACAGCATGATCAATGAGTTAAAAGGAACCTGGGTGGTAAACGAAGTTGCTTCAACAATTAAAGATAAAACTGACTTCCATGCCCAGTATCTGCCCGCGTTAAACAGCGAGATAACGGCAAAGCTGGATGTAAAAGCGAGCCAGTTAATTCTTACTATGGATGGTGGTGATCGCGAAAAGATTTACGAACCGATGGGGTTTGCCGGCACAACGGTATTTTACATGGTTGAAGAACCGTCACCTGGCGTGTATTTACTGGATGTTGTGTTCTTCGATCTGGATATGGAGTCCGGTAATTTCGCCATGAACCACGATTATTATTGGAGCGACCAGACCCACTGGACGGCAGGTGATGAGAATAAAAATGTGAAGCCCGGCATGTCGGAAGAAGAAGTCACCGCCTGTATTGTTGCGCGGTATAAATTGGGCGTAACGACCAAGAGCCTGATTGGTTCTATCTACGCGTCGTCCCGCACGGCACCACGTTGGCGCTGCACTAACACTGGTGGGTAGCAATACCATGAGCACAGCAAAATGAAAGCAATACTGCGACTAACGTTGTGGATTTTTATTAGTTGTTGGGTGGTGGCTCATGCCACTGCCTGCTCAGATGCCATCGACGCCCAATCGGATGAAACGCGAGACGCAGTGCGGTGGCAGTTTATAGAGGCGCATTCTGGTACTTCGAATTCGCCAGCGCTGGTGTTGTCTGTCGTTCAGCTTTACGTGGCACAAGCAGTCGACAACTCAACCTGTGCAGAAAAGGGCAATTCAATCAGCCTGGATGCACAACAGCACGCCTTGTGGTTACCCATTTTACAGCACTATCTTGCAGACCCGTTTTCTGCCGAAAAAGATCTGGCCAATACGGCTTATAGCACGCTTACTGAAACGGTATCGCTGGCAAGCATGTCACCGTCTGAAGCCGTGCTGGCAGCGATTACTGCAGAGCTATTGTTTAATACCTACCAATTTGAATTAGCAACCGATGTGCTAACCCGGTTTCCGCCATCGGCCATGCCTCAAGCGCTGGCTCCGGTCATGACTTTGCTTAAGGGAAAAATCTATTTGCGTCAGCGCGAAAATACCGAGGCGATTGAGATATTCAAAAGCCTGGTAAATGACGATTCGTTGTCTGTTGTTGTGCAATTTAAAGCGGGCGTGCTATTGGGCGAGGCCTATTTAGACGACAATCAGGTAAATGCGGGCAGGCTGGCGCTATCGAACAGTGAAGCGCTACTCGAAGGCCCCGACGGACATCTGTTGGCAAATGATGACATTATTACCCTGTACGACAATGTTGGGTTTCTTTACATCAAGCTTGCTCAACAAACACCTGAAACCGCGGATTATAATCTCAGCGAAGCATTGCGATACGAGCGTAAAGCGCTCGCCGCGGCTGAAAAAGATAACAATATAAAACAACAGATTACCATTCATTCCAATATTGCCTGGCTGCAAAGTCGTCGTCAGGATTTCAATGCGTCTCAATATCACTTGCTGACGCTGTTAGTACTGCTACAGTCCCACGAAGACCCGGACCTGGAAGCCTTTACCTACCAGAATGTCAGTACGGTATATTTCAGGCTGGGTGAATACAATAAAGCCGCGGCTTACTTACATGGTGCAATAGAGCGAGTGGCGGACAACGCACCCAAGGTAAAAGCCGAATTACAGTGTCGTCTTGCGCAAAGCCTGATGCGAAGCGGTGTAACCACCTCTGCGGCGCCGCTGGTCAGAGCGTGCTATGAAGGCCTGATGACCGGCACGGTTTATGAAAAGCAGGCGATCGCGTTAGTAGCTTCACTGGAAGCAGCGGACTTGGGCATAGCCACACCAGTGGCTGCGGATGCACTCACAGAGCAGTTAAAGCAGTTGGTCAACGAAGACATTGATGTGTCTTTAAAAACCGAAGCCGTATTGAAACTGGCCGATATAGCCTACCAACGAGGCGCGATAAACGAGGCCGCAGATTGGCTGGCATCGCTTTCTGACGAACAGGTGCAGGTCACCAGTTTATTGGCGGTAAAAGTGCGTAAACGCCAGTACGAGATTCTGCTAAAGCGTGGTGATGCCGAAAGTGATGCCTACGCGGAAGCAACGCATGCCATGATCATATCGCAATTACGAGCGATGTCTGGCAATGACATGAGTGCGGCATGGCGTCATAGCGTTAATGATTTTTATACGTTATGGCTGGCTCAGCTTATGGAAAAGAACACGCCTGCATCGAATGCCTACCTTGCCGGTAACCTGTTGCTTCTGAATGAGTTGAATATTCGGCAACAGCCTTTCTCTCTCGATGCAACGCGCCAGCAGCGGTTAAACGCACTTAATACCCAGCGTTTCGACAGCGGCGTAGCACCACTTGCGGTTAGGTTACAGCAATTGCTTGAAGTCGATTTGCTTCGCCATGCCAGTATGTATGCATCTAAGACGCAAACCTCTGAGCAAGTGAACGAAGTAACGGCAGGTGGCATGTCTCAAACGCTGTGTGATATTCAGGATTGCCTTGCTCAGGTACAAGCATCGCTTGGTACTGGGGAGCGTGTTGTCTTGTATGTTCCTGCTGAACAACATATTCGAGCTGTGGTAATAAGCGCCGATACCGTTACTCTTCACGCTATTGCACCACTGCAAACGCTGGTGGCACTGGCGGAGGAGGCCGCGCTGTCTGTTATGCAACGCCGCCAGGATGCAGAAAGGCGCCTTCAAACACTAGCGGAACAGCTATTTGCGCCCATGTTGACGGAAGACAGCGCAAGTACCTGGATTGTCGCCGGTCATGTGCCGGTGAATACTGTGTCACTGAATGCACTTGTGGCCTCTTTACCGTCGCCTCCCGCGGCGTTTAAACGGGTGATGTCGTCGACACGGACAGTACAGAATCAGAATATGGCGTCAGACAGCGCAGCAATCCGCGTGCTGGCAACACAACAAATCAATGCGCAGTCAGGTGAGCTGGCGGCGCTGGATGCGCTTCCCTGGGCCAAAGTGGAAGCCGAGCAGATTCAGGCTGCGTTTGCCCCACAACCCATAGACGTACTGTTGAATAATGCGGCCACCGACGAGGCTTTGTTTTCCGAAGATACACGCCAGGCAAACATTCTGCACATTGCCGCGCATAATATTTACGATCCCACTGAACCCGACGTGGTTGGGCTTGCTCTGAATCAGGCTTCTGCCAATGGGACGGGCGGCACGCTTATTGATATTCGGGCCATCGAGCACTCCGGGTTTGCCAACAATCTGGTGTTTTTAAATGCGTGCGATACTGCCAACGGCCGGGATTTCGACGGAGTGGGTTCGTTGAGTCTGGCCAGGGCCTTTTTACAATCGGGAGCGCAAACCGTGGTGGCGACCAAATGGCCAATTGTCGACCGGGCTTCAGGTATGTTTGCTGCGCACTTTTACAGAGCGATCCAATCGGGCAGCAATGCCGAACAAGCACTGAATTTGGCGATAGCAGGGATGCAAAGCTCGAGGCGTTACAAGCACCCATATTACTGGGCGGGTTACGAATTAACGCAGCGACACCTATGAGTCGTTTGCCGCTACCCTGTCTTGTGGGGTGGCGAGTTCACAGTACAGTTTGTCTATAAGCACCTTTAGTTGCTGCATTTCTCCTGCATCCAGGTTTTGCAACTGACACAATAACTGTTTGGGGATCTGTAACGCCTCCGATTTAGTCGCTTGGCCTTTTTCCGTTAACGCCACTTCTTTCACTCTTTTGTCATGCTGTGACGGTTTAATAACAATAAATGCTTTTTGTGCCAGCTTCTGCAAAATCAGTGTCAGGGCGCCTGCATCAACACGGCACTTTTCAACCAGTTGTGAAATAGTGACGTTATCTTGCTCCCACAAGGCCATCATCACCAGGTATTGGGGATAGGTGATGTCGAGCGACTTCAGCAACGGCCGATAAGCGCGCGTAAACGCATTGGATACGCTGTAAAAGCGATGGCAAAGTTGGTTTTCCAGCTTCAGTAAATTGTGTTCATGCATGTTGTGCTACCTCTGCCTTATATTTTGCATACAAAGTAGTTGCAAGGCAATCACTCCTTTGTTATTTTATTTTGCATGCAAAATAAATGTTGTGCCAAAGATGATTAGCACAACGTATTCCACAACCAAGAGGGCATGTTATGCATAAGTTAGATCAAGTGTTATACACAGGTGTGGCAACAGCGACAGGTGGTCGCGACGGTAAAATTGCGTCTGACGACGGTCGCTTAGAAGCCGGTTTATCGGTACCCAAAGGGTTAGGCGGCGACGATGGCCCAGGCACAAACCCTGAGCAGATGTTTGCTGCGGGCTATGCTGCGTGTTTCATTGGTGCTCTGAAATTTGTAGCGGGTCAGGAAAAAGTTGCGCTGCCTGCTGACATTAAAGTAACGGGTGAAGTAGGTATCGGCCCTATCCCAACCGGTTTCGCCATTGCGGTTAAACTCACCGTTGATTTGGGTGACGTAGACGCAGACAAAAACGCGTTAGTAGAAAAAGCGCACGTTGTATGCCCTTACTCAAATGCAACACGCGGCAACGTTGAAGTTACTTTCGAAGTAGTTTAAGCGGTTACTGCCTTTGAAAAGGTCCCGGGGCAAGCCAAGGTCCCGGAACAAGTCCGGGATGACGGTGAAAGGATGTATCCACTCAACTGTCGTCCCGGAATCGCGAAGCGTATATCCCCATCCGTCGTCCCGGAATCGCCCCA